>DATCQF010000347.1:0-5874 GCA_036569735.1 Allostellaceae bacterium
CGGCGGATGCAGGACGGCGAGCACCTTGTCGCGGCGGTGGATCAGCTGCTGCAGGCGGGCGGCTGGTGGACTCATGGCGGCGGCACCTCCTCTGCGTAGAAGCTCTCCAAGATGGCAGAACCCCGATTGCGGCACGATCCAGCGTCCTTCGAGACGGCGCTCCGCGCCTCCTCAGGATGACGTAAGTCTGTGATTAAATTAAGAAATATCGTCATCCTGAGGAGCGTCCGCAGGGCGCGTCTCGAAGGACGCACCTCAGCCGGCGATGAAGCGGTCGATCTTGCGGTAGCGGAACAGCCATTTGCCGTTTTCCTTGACCATCTGGTCGGCGTAGCCGCCACCGGAGCCGATCTTCGGTCCCTCGGGGCTGTTCTGCACCACCGTCCAGTTCGAGCGCACCTCGGCCTTATCGCCGGTAAGCGCGATGACGATGTTGGTCGTGAGGTGCACCGCGCGCGGGCGGTTGTCGCCGGCCTTGAGCCTAATATCGCGCGCCTGCCCGGCGATTGCGGCGCGCCCGGTCGCCGCGCCGAACGCGGTGTCCCAGGTGCCGTCCCCGGTGAAGAGCGCCGTCATGTCGTCATAGCGCCCGCCGTCAAGCGCGAAGCAATACTCGGCCAAGACCTCGCGGATGGCGTCCTTTTCCTCGATCGCGGTCGGCATGCGCCGTCCTCCCAAATATGTTGCGGACACACTGTAGCCGCTGCCCGGCGAAGACGGCTAGATTGCGTGCAGATCTGATGAGGGGTTTGCCATGGCCGCATCCGCCGCGAACCGGGTGGCGCTTTACGCGAGCGTCGGGCCCGAGCTGACGCATTACGATTTGGATGTCGAGGGCGCCACCCTCGCGCGGCGCGGCACGGTCTCGCTGCCGGCCAATGTGCATTACGTCTGGCCTCACGCGTCGCGGCGGTTTCTGTATGTCGCGTCGAGCGATAGCGCGTCGGGGATCGGCGGGGTGGTCGGCACCAGGCACCACGTGACCGCCCTCGCCATCGACCCGGCTACCGGCGCCCTCAGCCCGCACGGCGCGCCGATCACGCTGCCGACCCGCCCCATACACATGACGACCGACATCCCCTCGCAGCACATCCTGGTGGCGTTCAGTAATCCGAGCGGGCTCTCGGTCTACCGCATCAACCCGGATGGGACCCCGGGCGCGGAGGTAGTGCAGCAGGAGGGCGTCGATCCCGGAATCTACGGGCACCAGGTTCGGGTGCGGCTCGACAACCGCAAGGTCATCCTGGTCACCCGCGGGCACGACGCGGCGGGCGGCAAGCCGGAGGAGCCCGGCGCGCTCAAGGTGTTCGATTACCAGGGCGGGCAATTGACCGGCGAGGAATCGGTGGCGCCCAATGGCGGGTACGGGTTCGGGCCGCGGCACCTCGATTTCCACCCGACCGAGCCCTGGGTCTATGTCTCGCTCGAACGGCAGAACCGGCTCGACATGTTCGCGTTTCACGATCGGACGCTGTTGGCGGCGGCGGTGTTCCAGAAGGGGACCCTGGGCGAGCCCGACAATATTCGCGGTCGGCAGGCCGTCGGTACGGTGCATGTCCATCCCAACGGGCGCTTCGTCTACGTCGCCAACCGCGCCTCGGCGACAACCGAATTCGAGGGCAAGCGGGTGTTCACCGGCGGCGAAAACACCCTCGCGGTCTTTGCCATCGACAAGGCGACCGGCGAACCCAACCCGATCCAGCACGTCGACACGCGCGGCATCCACTGCCGCACCTTCCACATCGATCCCTCCGGGCGGCTCCTGGTGGCGGCGCACATCATGGGATTGCCGGTCCGGGACGGTGCGGCGATCCGCAATGTGCCGGCATGTCTGTCGCTGTTCCGCATCGCCGGCGACGGCAAGCTCGATTTCGCGCGCAAATACGACATCGAAATCGGCGAGCGGACGATGTGGTGGATGGGCATCGTGGCGCTATAACACCATCGTCACCCCCGCGAAGGCGGGGGTCCAGGGCAGCCAACTGAGCGTTGGCCCTGGATTCCCGCCTTCGCGGGAATGACGTGATTGGGTTAGAGGGAGTCGCAATCGTGGATAAGCCAACCGAGTCCGATGTCTTCGCGACGGCGAAACGCGTGCTGCCGGGCGGCACGTTCGGCAATTTCCCCGGCGAGGTCATCATCCGCGAGGGCAAGGGCGGCCGGGTGTGGGACGAGGCGGGGAAGGAATACGTCGATTTCCTCCTGGGCTCGGGGCCGATGCTGGTCGGCCATGCCCATCCCGAGGTGACCGAGGCGGCGCATGCGCAGATCGCAAGGGGTACGACGTTCTTCGCCAACAACCGGCTCGGCATCGAATTGGCCGAGGCAATCGTCGATGCGGTGCCGTGCGCCGAGCAGGTGCGCTTTGTGTCGAGCGGATCGGAAGCCGACCTCTATGCGATGCGGGCGGCCCGCGCGTTCACCCGGAAGGACAAGATCCTCAAGTTCGAGGGCGGCTATCACGGAATGAGCGATTATTCGCTGATGAGCCTCGCGCCGAAGCGCTCGGGCAATTTCCCGGCGCCGGTGCCGGATTCGGCCGGCATTCCCAAAAGCGTGCGCGACGACATGCTGATCGCGCCGTTCAATGATGCCGAGGCGGTGGCCGATCTGGTGCATGAGCATAAGGGCGAACTCGCCGGGGTCATCGTCGAGCCGTTCCAGCGCATCATCCCGCCGGCGCCGGGCTTTCTCGCGGCGCTGCGCAAGATCACCGCCGACAACGGCATCCCCCTCATCTTCGACGAGGTGGTCACCGGCTTCCGCCTGGCTTACGGCGGGGCGCAGGAATACTACGGCGTGGTGCCCGATCTGTGCACCCTCGGCAAGGTGATCGGCGGCGGCTTTCCGCTGGCCGCGATCGCGGGCCGGGCCGAGATCATGGCGCATTTCGACCGGAGCAAGGTCGGCGACGAGAATTTCCTGGTGCAGATCGGCACCCTCTCGGGCAATCCGGTGGCCGCCGCGGCCGGGCTCGCGACCCTGGCGATCCTGCGCCGCCCGGGCGCCTACGAGCAGATCCACGCGACCGGGAAGCAGCTGATGGGCGCGCTCCGCGATCTGTTGCGTGGCGCCGGGATCGCCGCGCAGATCAGCGGCGAACCGCCCCTCTGGGATGTCGTCTTCAGCCCCGAGCCGGTGCGCGACTATCGCACGACGCTCGCCGGCGACCCGGAGACGATGCGCCGCTTCAATGCGCTATTGCGCGAGCGCGGCATCCTCAAAGGCGAGTCGAAATACTACATCTCGCTCGCCCACACCCCGGACGACATCCAATTCACGATCGACGCCTGGAAATCGGCGATCAAGGAACTGCGGGCGTAGCCGTGGACCGTAATCGCAGGGTGGGCTGAGCAACGCGAAACCCATTACTCGGCGGCTGCCGTCAATGGGTTCGATCACGAATAATCCGGCCGGCGTTTTTCCCTAAACGCGGCGACGCCTTCGGCGAAATGGCGGCTGGTGCGGACCCGCTCGCCGAGTTCCTGCTCCAGCGCCTCGCGGCTTTTGGCGTAATCGGCGATCGCGCTGCTGATCTGGGTGCGCACCGCCTGCACCGCCGAGGGGCTGTTGGCGGCGATCGCCGTCGCGGTCTCGAGCGCCCACGGCATCAGCCGGTCGCGCTCGACCACCAGGTTGACAAGGCCCACACGCTCGGCGAAAGCGGCGTCGACGAGGCGGCCGGTCAACAACAAATCCATCGCGTGGACATGGCCGATCTGCTGGGCGAGCTTTACCGTGGCGCCGCCGAACGGATAGATCGACCATCTGACCTCGGGGAGGCCGAAGCGGGCTTCCGGCACCGCGGCGCGGATATCGCTCGACAGCAGCAGCTCAACCCCGCCGGCGACGCAATCGCCGTTGACCGCGGCGACGATCGGCTTCGAGAACGGGGTGTCCTTGAGGAGGGCGCGATTGATCACCCGCGCCGCCTCGGGGCTGGCGCTCAAATCGCCGGCGAGATCGGCGCCCGAGCAAAACCCCTTGTCGCCGGCGCCGGTCAAGACCACAACGCGGCAGTCGTCAATCCTGGTCGAGACGGTCCCACAATTCCGCCAGATCGGCCATCATCGCCCGGGGCATCGCGTTGCGCCGTGGTTCGTTGGCGATCGTCACGATGGCGATGTGGGTCTCGCTCCGGTCGACCCGGATTTCCATGACGTGCTCCTGCCGCCATGCGGGAGTGCGCTTCTAGCTGGCGGAGCCCGAGCTTAACTCAGCCGCGCACCGATCGGCGCGCTAATCAACCTGCCCGTATTTGGATCCCATGTGGTAGAAGCCGCCGCCCGGGTTCGGACCCATGTGCGAGGCCGCGCCGAAGGCCGCATAGGGTCCGGCCGGGCGGCCCGGGTAATATCCGAACGGCTGATATTCGAACGGCGTTTGCGGGGCAGCGTAAGGCGCGAGCGCCGGCGCCGGCGTGCAGGACCAGGCATAGCCGGTCCACACGCATTGCGCCTGGGCCACGCCGGAAAAAGCCGCCGCCGCCAGCACGAACGCCCCGGCCGCACTCAGCATGATCGTTTTCACCTGGGTTCTCCCGTTGACGCGTCAACGAACGCACAACGAGCGCCAGCGGTGCAAAATCCCGGCATCACCGTTATTTGATCCGCTCAGAACCGGCGCGCCTCGACGTCACGACAAGTCGGAGCTGAGCATCAGCCCGGTCGCGGCCCCGGGTAGGAGGGCAGCCACTGCGGCCTCAAGCGATAGTCCTGGTAATCATAAGAGTTGAACGCCGGGTAAGCCGTGCCCCCGTACGGCGCGTAATACATGGCCGGTGGCGCGGCATACGTGACCGGTGGCGCGGCGCACGAATATCCGAAACCGGTCCACCAGCATTGCGCCTGGGCGCTACCCGTCAAGGCAACCGCAGCCAACGCGAATGCTCCGGCCGCACTGAAGAGGGTTTTTCTCACTTGGTGTCTCCTGCTGATACGCTGATGTATCAACAGGAATTCGCGCCCACCGATCCCGGCGATACTTCCGATTGACCCAATCAGAACCAGCGCGCCTTGTCGACGACGTTGCGCAGGCCCTCACCGGCGAGAAAGCGCCGCGCGTTGTCGCTCAGCACCTGGAACCGGCGCTCATCGAGATAGGGCCCGTGCCCGGCGGTGTGCGGCGTGATCATGACCCCGGGCGTCGTCCACAGCGGATGATCGGCCGGCAGCGGCTCCTGTTCGAAGACGTCGAGCGCCGCCCCGGCGATCTCGCCCGCCCGCAATGCATCGACGAGGTCGTCGAGCCGGGTCGTCATGCCGCGCCCGATATTGATGAAGAACGCCCCGCGCTTCATCCGCTGAAACCGCGCGCGGTTCATGAAACCCTCGGTCTCGGGGGTGTGCGGCACCGTCAGGATCACGAAATCGGCCTCGGGCAACAGCCGGTCGAGCGCCGCGCCGCGGTGCAGTTCGGCGACCCCCGGCGGCGCCTCCGCGCGGCGCTCGTCGACCCCGATGACCCGCATCCCGAAGGCGCTGGCGAGCCGCGCCGCCTCGCCGCCGATGCCGCCGACCCCGACGATGAGGGCCGTTGCCTCCGCCAGGTGCACGACATCGCCCGTTTCGCGCGGCACCGGACGCCATTCGCGGCGCTGCTGCTGCGGCAGGTAGACCTGCAGCCCGCGCGCGAAGGCCAGCACGAAGGCCATGATGTGCGCGGCGATGTGGTCGTTGTAGATTTCGCGCATGTTGGTGATGACGACCGGGTGCGCGATCAGCTCGGGATAATAGAACCCGGCCGGCGGCGCGGCCTGCGGCGCCTGCAGCCAGCGCAGCTTGTCGACGCGCGCGAGGAGCACCGGCGGGAGCCGGCCATAGGCGCCGTCGGCGCCCGCGATCGCCTGCTCCGCCCCCTCCATCGTCTCGGGCG
>DATCQF010000348.1:0-10265 GCA_036569735.1 Allostellaceae bacterium
GATTGAAGATGCCGAATTCCATGGTCCACACTCCGCTCGGTTCATGGACGCCACGGTGGCGGTTATCCGGCACGAGCGTCAAGGCCGCTCTTGGGCCGCCCGGTCATCGTCGGGTTCCTATAGACCCCGCCGGCACGGACGCGCTAAACCAAGCGAGCCACAAACAGCGCGGGGAGAACGGCGATGGCTTATCAGACAATCAGCGCCAAGCCGATCAGCGGGGCGCTCGGCGCCATTGTCGACGGGGTCGATCTGTCGCGCGACCTCGACAACGCGACCGGTTCCGACCTGCAGCAGGCGCTGCTCGACCATTGCGTCATATTTTTCCGCGATCAGCATTTGACGCCCGAGCGGCATCTCGATCTCGGCCGCCGCTTTGGCACCCTGAACGTGCACGAATTCGTCGAGGCGATGCCGGGACATCCCGAAATCATCGTCGTCGCCAAGAACGAGGGCGACACGAAGAATTTCGGCGGCGGCTGGCATTCGGACGTGACCTATCTCGACGAACCGGTGCTCGGCTCGATCCTCTATGCGCTCGAGGTGCCGGCCTTTGGCGGGGATACGATGTTCGCCAACCAGTATCTCGCCTATGAATCGCTGTCGCCGGGCATGCAGCGAATGCTCGACGGGCTGACCGCGATCCATAGCGCGAAGAATGTCTACGGCGTCGGCTCCGATAACGATTACGCCCGATTGAAGGGGCTCAGCGCGATGAAGATCTTGCGGGGCGAGGCCGCCCACCGGGAGACCGAGCACCCGGTGGTTCGCACCCACCCCGAGACCGGCAGGAAATGCCTCTACGTCAACCGCAACTTCACCGTCCGCTTCAAGGACATGACGGTCGAGGAGAGCCGGCCGCTGTTGAACTTCCTGTGGGAGCATGCGGTGAGGCCCGAATTCACCTGCCGCTTCCGCTGGGAAGCCGGCTCGATCGCGTTCTGGGACAATCGCTGCGTCCAGCATTACGCGCTCAACGACTACCACGGGCAGCGCCGGGTGATGCACCGCGTCACGGTCAACGGCGACCGGCCGGTCTGACCCGCGTCGCCCGGCAGGAGGGAATGCGGCCGTGGCTCTATCCCCGCCGGTTCTCGACCACGTCGTCATCGATGTCCGCGACCGCATGGACGAGGCGGCCAGCACCTTTGCCGCGCTCGGTTTCCGATTGACGCCGCGCGGCCATCACACGCTCGGCTCGATGAACCACCTGGCGATGTTCGCGACCGATTACCTCGAACTGCTCGGGTTTGGCGCGGGGGGCGCGAGCCGTCCGGAACTGGCGCCGTTCCCGGTCGGGCTCAACGGGCTGGTGTTCAAGACCGCAGACGCCGATGTGGTCCATGCCCATGCGCTCTCCGCCGGGTTGCCGATCCTGCCGGTGCAAGCATTCTCGCGGCCGGTCGAGATCGGCGGTGTGCGAGAGGATGCGCGGTTCCGCACGACCCGGCTCGACCCCGCGAAAATCGCGATGGGCCGGGTCTATTTCTGCGAGCACCGGACCCCGGAATTGGTGTGGCGGCCGGAATGGCAATCCCATCCGAACGGCGCCCGCGCGATTGCCCGGATCATCGTCGCGACCGGCGACCCCGGACGAACCGCCGCGCTGTTCGGCGCCCTCTTCGGACCCGCTGCGGTCGCTGAACGCGACGGCACCTGCGTCATCGCCGCCAGTGCCGCGCAGGTCGAGCTGACGACACCGTCCGCCATCGCCGGGGAGTTCGGCGACGCGGCGGCGGCGCCGGCCGGTCGCGCCGAATACCTGGCGGCCCTCGAGCTAAACGTGGTGTCGCTGGCCGATACCGCCGAGCAGTTGCGCAACGTCCCGGGCGTGCGGATCGACCCGCGCCGGGTGGTGGTGCCGGCCCGCGCCGCGTTCAATACGTCGATCGTGTTCTCGGCGTAGGCAATGCCAGGCGTCGTCGCGCCGACCCATTTCGGCAATCTCGGCCGGTTCCGCAATCTCGGCGACGCGATCGACCGGACCGGCGATCCCGACGCGACCGCGATTATCGATCTCGGCATCGATTTGGGCGGCGATCCGGCGCCGCGCCACTACAGCTACCGCGCGTTCGACGCGCTTGCCGATGCGGTGGCGCGCGGCCTCGTGGCGCGCGGGCTGCGAACCGGCGAGCGGGTCGCGATCCTGTCGGCCAACCGCGCCGAGTTCCTCGCCGGCTTCCTCGGGATCATGCGGGCCGGTCTCGTCGCCGTGCCGGTCAACTGGAAGCTGCCGGCGGCCAGCGTCACGGCGATTCTGCGCGACTGCGACGCGAGGCTGGTGCTGTGCGACGCGGCGCGCCGCGCGCTGTGCCCGGAAGGTCTGCCGCGTTTTGTGTGCGGCGGCGATTTCGCCAGCCTCCTCGATCCGGGGCCATTCCAGCCAATCGTGCCCGATCCCGCCGACCCGGCGATGTTTCTCTACACCTCGGGATCGAGCGGGCGGCCGAAAGGGGTCGTGCTGTCGCACGGGAGCCATCTGTGGGTCATCGAGATGCGCCGCCGCGCCGCGGGACTTGCCCCCGACCGCCCGCTGGTCGCCGCGCCGCTCTATCACATGAACGCGCTCGCGGTGTCGCAGGCGGCGCTGGCCCAGCACGACACGATCATCCTGTTGCCCGGCTTCACCGCGGCGAGCTACATCGCGGCGGCGAGCGCCCACCGCGCGAGCGTGCTGACCTCGGTCCCGACGATGATCGCGATGGTCTTGCGCGAGCCGGAATTGCTGGCGCGCCATGATCTCTCGTCGGTCGCCGCGGTGCGGATGGGCTCGGCGCCGGTGTCGTCCGGGCTGATGGCGGCGGCGCGCCGCGCCTTCCCGGGTGCCGCGGTCGGCAATTCCTATGGCACGACCGAGGCCGGGCCGATCGTCTTCGCACCGCATCCCCTGGGGAAACCGACCCCCGATCTGTCGGTCGGCGCCGCCCACAAGCAGGTCGAACTGCGGCTCGTCGCGGGCGATGACCGGAACGCTGGTGAGGGTGTTTTGCAGATGCGCTGCCCGGCGGTGATGAACGGCTATCACGATCTGCCGGACGCGACCGCCGGGGCGATGACCGAGGACGGGTTCTACATCACCGGTGACGTGTTCCGTCGCGATGCGCATGGGTTTTATTATTTCGTCGGTCGGGCCGACGACATGTTCGTCAGCGGCGGCGAGAACGTCTACCCCGGCGAAGTCGAGAAACTGCTGGAGCGCCACCCCGATATCCATCAGGCCGTGGTGGTGCCGGTCGACGACGAATTGAAGTACCGCAAACCGGTCGCCTTTGTCGAGCCGCGCCCGGGTGCGGCGCCGAGCGAGGCGGCGGTCAAGGAATTCGCGCTGGCCAACGCCGCGCCCTACCTGCACCCGCGCCGGGTATGGTTTCTCGACCAGATGCCGCTCGCCGGCACCAACAAGATCGACCGCCGCGCGCTCGCCGAGCGGGCCGCGCTATTGCTGGAGCGGCCCGACGCGTCCTTCGAGACGCCAGCTGCGCCGGCTCCTCAGGATGATTTTCTTTCTTAATGCCATCATAAACTTACGTCATCCTGAGGAGGTGCGAAGCGCCGTCTCGAAGGACGCTGGACGGTTTTGCAACGCGCCCTGTTTGCGGAGTGACCGATGAAGGCCATGGTGTTGCGCGAGCATGGCGAGGGCGGGCTGCGCCTCGAGACCGGGTTTCCCGATCCGGTGGCGGGCGAGGGCGACGTCGTGCTGCGGGTGCACGCCACATCGCTGAACTACCACGATGTGTTTACCAGGCGCGGCATGCCGGGGATCCGGATCGCGATGCCGGCGATCATGGGGCTCGACGTCGTCGGCGAGATCGCCCAGATCGGCCCCGGGGTCACCGGCTGGAAGCTCGGCGATCGGGTGCTCGGCGACCCGATCAACCGGGTCGAGGGCGGTCTCACCGGCGAGACCGTGCATGGCGGCCTCGCCGAATATTGCCGGCTGCGCGCGCACCAGCTGGTCCCGATCCCCGACGGCGTGAGCTTTGAACAGGCCGCCGCCCTGCCCTGCGCCTACGGCACCGCGCGCCGGATGATGCACACCAACGGCCATGTCGCGGCCGGCGAGAAGGTGCTGATCCTCGGCGCGTCGGGCGGGGTCGGGGTGTGCTGCGTCCAGCTCGCCAAATCGGCCGGCGCGACCGTCATCGCCGCCACCGGGTCCGACGACAAGGCGGCGCGGCTGCGCGCATTGGGCGCCGACCACACGATCAACTATTCCGACAAGGATTTCGTGCCGGAGGTCTGGGCGCTTTACGGGAAGCCGGCGCGGCGCGGCGCGGGCAGCGACAAGGGCGTCGATGTGGTGGTCAACTACACCGGCGGCGACACCTGGACCAAAAGCCTGCGCGTGCTGCGGGTCGGCGGGCGGCTCCTCACCTGCGGCGCGACCGCCGGCTACGATCCCACCGAGGACATCCGCTTCATCTGGACCTTCGAGTTGAAGATAATCGGGTCGAACGGCTGGGCGCGCGAGGACATTACCGCGCTCCTCGACATGGTAGAGGCGGGCCGGCTGGAAGCCGTCATCGACGAGACCTTCCCGCTGGAGCGCGCGCCGGAAGCCCTGGCGCGCCTCGAGCAGCGCCAGGTCTTCGGCAAGCTGGTGATCACGCCATGAACACCCCGCCGAGCCCCCCGCCGCTCAGCAAGGAGGAGCTGCAGCAGCGCCTCGCGCATTCCGCCTTCATCGATTTCCTCAACCTGACCGTGCTGAGCGCCGATCCCGAAAAGCAGGAAATCGTCATGCGCGCCCAGATGCGCCCCGAATTCGAGCGCGGCCGCGGCACCGGCCAGTGGCATGGCGGCCCGATCGCCGCGGTGATCGACACGGTCGGCGATTATGCCCTCGTCATGCTGCTCGGCCGGCCGCTGCCGACGGTCAATTTCCGCGTCGATTACCTGCGGCCGGCGATCGATACCGCGCTCGTCGTCACCGCGACGGTCAGGCGCAGCGGCCGGCTGGTCGGCATCGTCGACGTCGACGTGGCGAACGAGGCCGGGCAGCTCCTGGCGATCGGCCGTGCCACCTACGCCACCGCGACGTGACGATTTCGTCGCGGGCCAGTCAGCGGTCCGACAACCGCACGCTGCCGTCGTGCGGTCGCTTGACGTTCATACGGTGAACGGGATATGCCTCGAATGGGTATCAGAGGGCACCCCTGGCGTGAGCGACCCCGGGCGGGAAATCGGCGATCCTGAGATTGATAGGCGTGTGACGCGCTTCCGCATGCTGACGGTCGTCGGGGCGCGACCGCAATTCGTCAAGGCGGCGGCGATCTCGCGGGCGCTCGCCGCGCGCGACGACATCGCGGAAATCCTCGTGCACACCGGCCAGCATTTCGACCCCGCGATGTCGCGGATCTTCTTCGATGAGCTCGGCATCGCCGCCCCGCACGTCAATCTCGGCATCCATGGCGGCGATCATGGCGCGATGACGGGCCGGATGCTGACCGGCATCGAGGAGGTCATCCTCGCCGAGCGCCCCGACCTCGTGCTGGTCCCCGGCGACACCAATTCGACGCTCGCCGGTGCGCTGGCGGCGGCCAAGCAGCAGGTGCCGGTCGCCCATCTCGAGGCTGGGTTGCGCTCGTTCAACCGGGCGATGCCGGAAGAGATCAACCGGGTGCTGACCGACCATGTGAGCGCGCTCTTGCTGTGTCCGACCGAGACCGCGATCGACAATCTTCGGCGCGAAGGCATCGCCCGTGGCGTCCACGACATCGGCGACGTGATGTACGACGCGACGCTGTTCGCGGCCGCCGAGGCGCGCGGTTCCGCGGTGCTCGACCGGCTCGGCCTCACGGGGCGGCGCTATGCCGTGGCGACCGTCCATCGCGCCGAGAGCACCGCCGGGCGCGACACGCTGGCCGGGATCATCGGCTTCCTCGCCGAGCGCGCGCGCGATCACGCTGTGGTGCTGCCGCTGCACCCGCGCACCCGGCAACAGATCGCACTCTGGCAAGTCGTTCTCGGCCCGGTCCTCGCGTGCGAGCCGCTCGGCTATCTCGACATGCACCGCCTCCTGCAATCGGCGCTCGCCGTCTATACCGATTCGGGCGGACTGCAGAAGGAAGCCTATTTTCATCGCGTGCCGTGCGTCACGCTGCGCAGCGAGACCGAATGGGTCGAGACCGTGGCGGCCGGATGGAACCGTCTGTGGCAGGGGCCGGATTATCTGCCGCGCCGCGACATCGCGGCCTATGGCGACGGGCATGCCGCCGAGCGGGCCATCGACATCATCGTCAGCTATCTCGAACAGCGGGCCGAATGCCGGGCGACAGCCGCATCCGCACAATCGTCCTGACGGTCCGCTACGGCGTCCGAGCCTCCTATTACGAGGATTGGCTCGACGCCTTCGAATTGTCGCCGCTGTTCGCGGTGAGCACCTTCAACCTGTTCAGCCGCGCCGAGCGCCGCGCCGCGATGCGCGCGTTGGGCGATGCCGAGCTGGTCGTCGCGCTGCACCCGTGCTCGGCCGACACGCTGCGCTTCATCACGCCGCTGAAGGGGGCGCTGAAGGCAAGGCGCGGCCGCTTCCTGATGCTGGTCGGCAACGAATACAACCTGCCCTGGGCGCGGCTCGCCGACAAGCGCGGCTTGCTGCGCGAAACCGGCGCCGATTGGGTCGGGACCCAGCTGCCGCTGGAGGCCGGGCGCTGGCTCTATGACGATACCGGGGCCACCGTGCTGGCACTGCCGCACGCGGCCAACGAGAGCGTCTTCCGCCGCGACACGCCCGACCATTCGCGCCGAGTCGACATCGGCGCGCGCAGCTTTCGCTATCCCGTCTTCATCGGCGACAACGAGCGCAACCGGCTCTACGACCTCTTCGCCGCGCTCGGCCCGGCGGCGGGGCTCAGCATCGACATCGCCAACGACGCGCGTTTGGAGCGTCCGGCATGGGCGGCTTTCCTCAACGATTGCCGCGGCACGATCGGCACCGAGGCCGGCACCTGGTATCTCGAGCGCGACGACCGCACCGTGCTGGCGATCCGCGAATTTCTCCACGCCCGCTCGCCCGGCCCGACGATCCGCGCCGATGGCTGGCTGCATGCCGCTGCCCGGCACCTCCCCTATCGCGTCAAGGCTCGCCTCAAGGCGCTCTTGGCGCGCTCGCCGGTGCAGCACGAAGCGCTCGACGCGGATGAGGGTGATTTCGCCGAGGTTGAGGCGCGCTTCTTCGCCAACCAGCCGCGCTGCCCGGCCTATTCGAAATGCGTCTCGTCCCGGCATTTCGAGGCGGCGGCAACCGGCACCTGCCAGATCCTGGTGGCCGGCCGTTACAACGACATTCTGCGGCCGGACGAGCATTACATCGCGCTCGATCCGGGGTTCGGCAATGCGCGCGCCGCAGTAGAGCGGTTCCGCGACCCCGCCGAGCGCTGCCGGATCGCCGACGCGGCCGACGCGCTGGTGCATGACGCCCACACCTACCGCCACCGCCTCGCCACCCTCCATGCCGCGGTTTCGGCTGGGTGAGGCCGGGGGCGTAAGGATCGCGACAGCAGCCCACCAACCGGGCGAAATTTGCACTACAATGCCCGTGAAGCAGGCAACGGGAGCGCGTGATGCTGACGATCGAACCAAGCGGGTCGGTGCTGGGCGCGACGGTGCGCGGCGTCGAGTTGGCGCAGAAGCTGGAGACTCGCGATTTCGGGCAGATCCTCCTCGCGCTCGGACGCCATGGGGTGCTGCGCTTTCCCGGCCAGCATCTCGACCTCGGCGCGCTGAAGCGGTTTTCCGAGCAGTTCGGCGAAATTCAGGGCGGCGGCAATCGCGACCCCGACCCGACGCGCGAATATCCGGAGATCGACATCCTGTCCAACCTCAAGGAGGGCGGCAAATACATCGGCAGCCCCGATGCCGGCCAGGACTGGCACACCGACATGACCTACCGCGAGGTGCCCGGCTTTGTGAACGTTCTCTATGGCATCCGCATCCCGCGGCGCGACGGGAAGACCCTCGGCGGCACCGAATTTTCCAACATGCACGCCGCCTACGACGCGCTCCCGGATGAGGTGAAGACCCGGCTCGCCGGCAGGACCGCGACCCATAACATCGAAAAGTTCTGGGAGCACATGCGCGAGAACCACGGGAGCCAGCGTCCGCCGATGACCGACGAACAGCGCCGCCGCCGCCCGCCGGTCGTCCACCCGGTCTTTCTGACGCATCCGATCACCGGGCGGAAGGTGCTCTACTGCAACCCCGGTTTCGCGGTGCGCATCAACGAATTGCCCGAGCGCGACAGCGACGAGATGCTGGAGTTTCTGTTCGCGCACCAGCTGCGGATGGAGTTCCGCTACACAAATGTGTGGAGCGAGAACGACCTCCTGATCTGGGACCATCTCGGCACCCTGCACCGCGCGATCGCCGATTACCGCCCGGACGAAATCCGCCTCATTCGGCGCTGCCAGGTCGTGGCGACAAAGGTGTTCGACCCCGAGTTCCTGCGCCCGGTCCGCGAACTCGCCGCCGCCGGGGTGGCTTAGGAGCGCGTCCGGGGAAATCCGGCTTCAAAGGCCCGGGGGACGACTGGTATCCACGCGGTGCCTACCGCCTGGTCGCCACGCAGCTGAGGCACCACCGCGGTAGGGAGGAAGTCGGGAATGGACCGCATCAGTCGCCGACAGGTCGTCCAAGGTAGTGCCGTGGCGGCCGCCGCCATGACGCTGGGCGCGCCGGCGGTCCACGCGCAGAAAGATCGGAAGACGCTCCGCTTCGTGGCGGAGGCCGATCTGAGGATTCTCGATCCGGTCTGGACGACCGCGTACATCACCCGAAACCACAGTTATCTTGTGTACGACACCCTCTTCGGCACGGATGAGAACTTTCAGGTCAAACCGCAAATGGTCGACCAGACCACCGTGTCTTCGGACGGCATGAAATACACGTTCGCGTTGCGCGACGGTCTGCGATGGCACGACGGGCAGCCGGTCCTCTCGGAAGACTGTGTGGAGTCGCTGAAGCGCTGGGGAAAGAGGGATCGCTTCGGCCAGCTCCTCATGGCTCATACGGGGAGGATCGCGCCCGTCGACAAGAGGAGTTTCACACTCGAACTCGCCGAGCCCTTCGGCCCGGTGCTCGACGCTCTGGGAAAGCCGGGCAGGCCCGCCTTCATGATGCCGGCGCGGATCGCGGCCTCGCCGCCGGAGGAGCAGATCAAGGAGATCGTCGGCTCGGGGCCGTTCAAATTCGCCAGGGACGAGTGGCAACCGGGCGAGCAGGCCGTGTATCTGCGGAACCCCGAATACCTCCCGCGCGACGAGACGCCGAGCGGATCGACCGGGGGCAAGAAAGTCTACCTAGATAAGGTAATCTGGCGATACATCCCCGACCCCATGGACGCGGCGGATGCCCTCACGGCGGGTGAGGTGGACTGGTGGCAGGAACCGCCGCTCGACTTCATCCCCAAGATTGAACAGAACCCCGATCTACAGACCTTCCTCTTCGATGCCCTCGGGGTGCAAGGCTGGCTCAGGCCGAACTTTCTCCACCCGCCGTTCAACAACAAGAAGGCGCGCGAAGCGCTGCTATACATGATGGACCAGGTTACCTATCTTCATTTAGCCATCGGACAGCCGGAATATTATCGGGCTTGCTATTCGGTATTTGCCTGCGGCGGCCCCTACGCGACGCAGATCGGCGCCGAGCCGATCATGCAGCATGACCTCACAAGAGCTTGGGAGCTCGTGCGCCAATCGGGCTACGATGGCCGGCCGATCGTGGTGCTTCACATTACCGACAGACCGTTCCTCAAGGCCGCAGGCATCGTCACGCAACGACGGCTGGAGTCGATTGGCTTCAAAGTAACCCTCAAGGAGATGGATTGGTCAACGAACCTGGTCGTGCGGGCGCGCAAGGAGCCGCCCGAGAAGGGCGGCTGGAACCTGCTTCACACGTGGTGGCAGGGGTCGGAGGTCATCGATCCCGCCGTCCATTTCGGCTTGTCGGGCGCAGGCCCGGGCGCCTGGTTCGGCTGGCCGGACCTCCCGCAGCTCGACAAGCTCGTCACCGACTGGCTGCGCGCGACCGATCAAATCAAACGCAAGCAGCTCGCGGACGAGATTCAGAAGGTTGCTCTCAGCGAAGTGACGTACGTGCCGTGGGGAGAATATTTCCAACCGACAGCCTTCCGGAAAAATGTCCGGGGCGTGCTCAAGTTCGCAGCGCCAATTTTCTGGAACGTCAAGGTTACCTAGTGCCGATGCGGGCAGTTCCAAATTAGGGAGCGGGAGCGAGGAAACATGAAATTCGGCGTCTTCATC
>DATCQF010000349.1:0-2211 GCA_036569735.1 Allostellaceae bacterium
GAAACACCCAGCCGCCGATCCCGACCCGAATGGTGCCGCTGTTTCTCATCGTGATGATTTGCGGCTCACTCCTACCGTGCCATCCCGGCAAAAGGCGGGACCCGTTTCCGCCATGGATACCGGCTTTCGCCGGTATGACAATAGAGTTTGGGCGCACGCGGCGGTGCCGCTTCGATTGCGCCGATGGCCCGGCGGCGCCTATTCTCGGGTTCGTCGTTCACCAGCGGGTTATCCCAGGAGAAAGCCATGCCAGTAAAAGCCGGAGTGGTTCGCGCCGGATCGCGCAATACCAGGCGGGGCGCCGCCGAAACCTTCACCGGTGTCGTCTTCCAGGACCCGGTCGTCGTCGCCGAGGCGCCGTCGCGGATGGGTGGGTCGGTCGTCACGTTCACCCCGGGCGCGCGCACCGCGTGGCATGCCCATCCGGTCGGGCAGACGCTCTATTGCCTCTCGGGGATCGGCCGCATCTGCTTTGAGGGCGAGAAGCCGCAGGTGCTGAACCCGGGCGACGTCGTCAATATCCCGCCCGATACGCTGCACTGGCACGGTGCTTCGCCCGATCGCCTGTTCGCGCATCTGGCGCTGTCGGAAGCCGGCGACAAGGGCCAGGGCACATCCTGGGGCAAGCACGTCACCGACGCCGAATACACCACGCCGGCGAGCGGCGGCTGAGCCGCCGGAGGTTAGCGCGCGCCGCCTCTCTTCCCGTCAAGGCCGGGGGTTGAGGCGGCGCGCCACCGCGCCAGCGCCGCCTTCAAGGTGTCGGCCAGTTCGCGCCGGGTCGCCGGCGGCAGGAAGTCGCCGATGACGAGGCTCCTGCCGTGCGAGGCGACGATCAGCCGGTTCGATGTGTCGCCGCGCTCTTCGAGGACGATGCGCAGCCAGAACGGCTGAAAGCGCCATACCGCGCGCTCGCCGCGGATGCCGACCCGCTCGACCGTGAAGTCGTCACCGGCGAGGCGCAGCACCTCGCGCTGCCGGGCGCGCCGATAGCTGATGCGGAAGGCGAGATAGAGCGCCGCGACATCGAGCCCGAAAAAGCCGCAGACCGGCCAGGCGCCGATCGACACAAAGCCGACGCCGACGGCAAGGCTGACCAGCGCGAGCAGCATCATCAGCACATGAAACCCGCGCGGCGGCAGGCTTCGGTGCGGCAGCAGCACGCGTTCGAAAACGATGTCGGTGCCGGCGTCCATCGGCCAAGGATAGGACGGGCGACCATCGGCGCAAAGTGGCGTGTTGGTCTTCTGGAGGAGGGTTGTGCGTCCTTCGAGACGGCCGCTTCGCGACCTCCTCAGGATGACGCTCTTTCTTAATTTTATCATAGACTTACGTTATCCTGAGGAGCGTCCCGGAGGGCGCGTCTCGAAGGATGCTTGAAGCCGATGCAGTGGGGTTTGTCGGCAACGCCTCGCGCCTCTACACTAGGGGCGCATGCGCAAATTCACCAAAACCGAGGTTGCGGAGTTCTACCGGCGGCTCGCGGAGAGCCGGCCGATCCCGCAGACCGAACTGGAATTCATCAACCCGTTCACCCTCCTGGTCGCGGTCGTCTTGTCGGCGCAGGCGACCGATGTCGGGGTCAACAAGGCGACCCCGGCCTTGTTCGCGCTCGCCGACACCCCGGCCAAAATGGTGGCGCTCGGCGAGGCGCGGGTTACCGAATTGATCCGCACGATCGGGCTCTTTCGCACCAAGGCGCGCAACATCATCGCGCTGTCGCGGATCCTCGTCGAACGGCACCGGAGCCAGGTGCCGCGCGACCGCGAGGCGCTCGAAACCCTTCCCGGGGTCGGACGCAAGACCGCGAATGTCGTGCTCAACGTCGCGTTCGGCGAGCCGACGATCGCGGTCGATACGCATATCTTCCGGGTCGGCAACCGCACCGGCCTCGCGCCGGGCAAAACGCCGCTCGCGGTCGAGGCTGGGCTCGAGGCGGTCACCCCGAAGCAGTACAAGCAGGGCGCCCATCACTGGCTGATCCTGCACGGCCGCCATGTCTGCAAGGCGCGGAAGCCCGAGTGCGCGATCTGCGTCGTCGCCGATCTGTGCCGCTATCAGGCAAAGACCCCGCCGGCTGACTTGATCGCGGCGGCTACAGCCAAGCCGAGGGTCGGCACGAAGCGTAAAGGACCCAGCACCGACCGCAAAAAACCCTCTCCCGCATTGCGGGAGAGGGGGAACCGACCGCGTTAGCGGACGGTGGGTGAG
>DATCQF010000350.1:0-3614 GCA_036569735.1 Allostellaceae bacterium
GCCTTGGTTCCCTCGACCCCGCCGGCATCGAGCGGGGTAAACTCGAGGAGCTGGTAGGGCCCCATCGCCGGATGGTGGATATGCTTGTTGACGAGCGCGACGTGCTGCAGCACGGGGACGAACTTCTCCTCGCCCTCCAGCCGGTTGACCAGGTGCGATATCGCATAGAGGCCGGCCAGCGGGTGCAGCGGGCCGCCATGATGGCCCGGCGGCATTTCGGTGGAGCGGATCACCGCGAAGGCCGAGGCCCGCAGCATGGTTTCCGTCGACACCCCGTCACGCAGCTTGTCCAGCGTGCGATCCAGGATTTCATGCGGGGGCGTTTCCTCGATGAACTGGACCAGGGGCTCGATGGTCTCGGAATACTGGATGCGGCTGGGCATGGCGGTCTCTCCGTCAGGTAAGTGCGGTCATTGTTGGGTTCGCTGGTTTCACTCTTTCGCTAGACACGGCAAGGCGATCATGGCTCAGGGGCTGGCTGCTCCATCACGCAACATATCAGCAGCGCACAACAATTGCCGGGTGTTGTCAACGCCTGAGAACGGAGAACAGCAATGTGCGCGTGGGACATAGCTCATGTCCCTGCGCAGCCCTGATACAAGGGCAGGCCCCGCCTCGATCGCGGACTGCGCGGACCGGCCCGACCAGGCCCGCATCCTCGTCATTCCGGCCACCATTTCGGCGACGAGTCGCGGCGGCTCGGCGGCGGACGGTTGGATCATACTACGGTGCAACGCACGCGGCCACCGCGCCGATCGGCGTGGGCGCGGTGCAAAAAACCTGCTTAGATGGCGCCCTCACCGTGCGAGGCTCGACGGAGCGCGTCCATGCCGAATGCCGAACCCAATCGCCTGCCGGCGACAACGCTGGCCCGCCTCGTCGAAAACGGCGACCTCAGCGCCGAGGCCGTCGTTCTGAGCTGCCTCGAGCGGATCAGGGAGCGCGAGCCGGTCGTGCGAGCCTGGACGCATCTCGCCGACACGGCGGCGCTCGCGGCAGCGCGTGCTTGCGACAAGGCGAGAAAGCCTGGCGTGCTCCGGGGCGTGCCGTTCGGCATCAAGGACATTTTCGACACCGCGGACATGCCGAGCGGCTACGGGTCGCCGATCTATGCCGGCTGCCGGCCGAGCTTTGACGCGAGCGCGGTGGCGCTGCCCCGCGCGGCCGGGGCGATCCTCCTGGGCAAGACCGTCAGCACCGAGTTCGCCAACCGCCATCCCGGCCCGACCTCCAACCCGCACAACCGGGCATACACCCCGGGCGGCTCGTCGAGCGGCTCGGCCGTGGCGGTCGCAGACTTCGTGGTGCCACTGGCGTTGGGCACGCAGACCGGCGGGTCGGTCATTCGCCCGGCGGCCTATTGCGGGGTGGTCGGGTTCAAGGCGAGCTATGGCCTCTTTCCACCGGCCGGCATGCATATGAATACCGACAGCCTCGACACGGTCGGCGCGATGGCGCGCTCGGTCGGAGACATCGCATTGTTCCGCGCCGCGCTGATGGCGATCCCCTACGGGGAGCCGGTGAGCCCCGAGCGCCCGCCGCGCCTCGCGCTGTGCCGCACGATGCATTGGGACGAGGCCGAGCCCGAGGGCCGCGCGGTGCTCGAAGCCGCCGCGGCGCGCCTCGGGGCGGCCGGCGCGACGATCGTCGACAGCGAGCTGCCGGGTGCGTGCGCCGACATCTCGGAAATCCAGCGCCGGCACAGCGCCTACGAGGCGCCGCGCAACCATGCCCCCGAGCTGCACCGCCACGCGGCGCTGCTCAGCGACGACCTCCTCGCCAACGGCCGCATCGCCGCCGGCCGCAAGCTGAGCCTCGACGATTTCCGCGCCGCCTTGCGCCGTGCCGAGCGGGCCCGGGCGGCGGCCCAGGAATGGGCCGGCGATTTCGATGCGATCCTCACCCTCCCGGCCGCCGGCCAGGCGCCGAAGGGGCTCGCCTCGACGGGCAATGCGGTCTTCAACGGGTTGTGGACATTGCTCTACATGCCGTGCCTGACCCTGCCCGCCGGGGAGGGGCCGGACGGATTGCCGGTCGGCATCCAGCTGGTCGGCCGGCGCCATGACGACGCTCGCCTCCTCGATATCGGGCTCTGGGTCGAGCAGCAGTTGGGAGCCCGGCAATGACCGCGCCGAACCGCTTCTCCGCCGCCGAGGCCGTCGCCGCCCTCGGCTCCGGGGCGCTGACCGCCGAGGCGCTGACCCGCGCCTGCCTCGACCGCGCCGACGAACGCAAGGAGGTGAAGGCCTGGATCTGGCTCGATCCCGAGCAGGCATTGGCGCAGGCGCGCGACGCCGACCGCGCCGGCCGGGCGGGGCTCCTCGCCGGGCTGCCGATCGGGATCAAGGACATCATCGACACCGTCGACATGCCGACCGGGCACGGCTCGCCGATCTATGAGGGCAACCGCCCGTTTGCCGACGCCGCCTGCGTTGCGCTTCTGCGCATGGCGGGCGGCACGATCATGGGGAAGACCGTCACCACCGAATTCGCCAACCGCTTTCCCGGCGCGACGGTCAACCCGCACAACCCGGCCCACACCCCGGGCGGGTCGTCGAGCGGCTCGGCCGCCGCGGTCTCCGATTTCCAGGTGCCGGCCGCGCTCGGGACCCAGACCGGCGGGTCGGTGATCCGGCCCTCGGCGTTCTGCGGGGTGGTCGGCTACAAGGCGACTTTCGGCGAATTGAGCCGCAGCGGCATCAAGCTGCAATGCCACAACCTCGACACGCTCGGCATCCTGTGCCGCAGCCTCGATTGTCTTCCATTATTGCGTGCCGCGCTGATCGCCGGACCGTTGCGCAAGATCGACCGCACCGTCGCGGCGCCGCGCATCGGGCTGTGCCGCACCCCGGCCTGGGAGCGCGCCGAGCCGGCGACCCAGGCGCTGATCGAAGCGAGCGCAGCGCGGCTTGGCGCAGCCGGCGCGCGGGTGACAGAGGTGAATTTCGCGCCGCAATTCGCGGGCATTCTCGAGCACCACCGCCGCATCTTCAATTTCGAGGCGGCGCGCAACTATGCCTACGAATACGAACAGCACAACGAACTGGTCAGCCAGGTGCTGCGCGATACGCTGCTGACCCCGGGGCGCGAATTGCCGCTCGCCGCCTATGTCGAGGCGATCGAGACCGCCGAGGCGTTCCGCGGCCACATCGACGACATCTTCGGCGATATCGATGTGCTGCTGACCCCGAGCGCCGCCGGCGAAGCACCCGAAGGGTTCGGCTCGACCGGCGACCCGAGCTTCAACTCGATCTGGACCCTCTCCTGGGCCCCGTGCCTGACATTGCCGGCCGGCAAGGGCCCCAAGGGCCTCCCGCTCGGCATCCAGCTGGTCGGCCCGCGCAATCGCGACGAGGCCCTCTTCGACGCCGCCGCCTGGGTCGCCGCAAGGCTCTCCTAAAACAAGGTCGCATTCCCGGCGAAAGCCGGGATCCACTGATCCGCGCACGAGACGGCTGACGAGTGGGTCCCGGCTTTCGCCGGGAATGGGATACTTTTGCGTCGATTACGCGAGTTCCAGGGTCAGCATTCCTTCGGCCGCCGCCCGTTCGAGCACCGCCACGATCTGGGTAAACCGCGGGCCGAGCAGTTCCGCCGATCGCGATGCGTGGCGC
>DATCQF010000351.1:0-12353 GCA_036569735.1 Allostellaceae bacterium
CGCGTTACCCGCGCCGAATTGTCGCCGCCGTCGCCGTGGCCGGCGTGCTGATCATCGCCGGCGGAATGTGGCGGCTGTGGCCGTCGCCACAGGCGCCGTCGCCAACCACGACCGCACCGGCGGCGAGGGGATCGGCAGCGCCCCGCCTGTCGATCGTCGTGCTGCCCTTCGGCAATCTGAGCAATGACCCCGAGCAGCAATATTTCGCGGACGGCATTACCGAGGATCTGACGACCGATCTGTCAAGGATCGCGGACAGCTTCGTGATCTCGCGCAATACTGCGTTTACCTACAAGGATAAGCCGGTCAACGCGAAGCAGATCGGCCGCGAGCTGGGGGTGCGGTATGTGCTCGAAGGCAGTGTCCAGCGGTCGGGCAAGCAGGTCCGCGTCAACGCCCAGCTGATCAATGCCGAAACCGATGCTCATGTCTGGGCCGAGCGGCTCGAGCGTGACATTGGCGATCTGTTCGCCCTGCAAAACGAGGTCACCAGCCGTATAGCCATTGCCCTGAATTTTGCGCTGATCGGCGCGGAGGCCGCTCGGCAGACCGCCAATCCTGACGCGCAGGACTACATTTTTAGGGGACGTGCCGTGCAGGCGAAGCCGCCATCGCGTGAGGTCAACGCGGAGGCGATCGGCTTGTTCGAGCGCGCCCTCGCGCTCGATCCGCATTCCACCGAGGCTCAGATCCGGTTGGCGAGCGCTATCCTCAGCCCCGTGCTCAATAGCATGAGCAAAACGGCCGCCGTCGACATCGCCCGCGCCGAAGGCCTGCTCGGGCAAGCCTTGACGGCGTCGCCCAACACCCCGCTTGCGCATAATGTGAAAGGCAATCTGCTGCGTGCGCAGCGCCGCTACGTCGAGGCCATTCCCGAATACCAGGCGGTGATCGCGCTCGATCGCAACTCGCCAGACGCCTATGCCAATCTCGCGCAGTGCAAGCTTTTTACCGGGTCGATCGACGAGGTGATTCCGCTCACAGAGCAAGCCATCCGCCTCAGTCCTCGCGACAGGAGTCTGGTCTTTTGGTACGCCCAGATCGGGCGCGTGCATCTATATCAATCGCGCACCGACGAAGCGATCCTGTGGTCGGAGAAGGCGCGTACCGCCGCGCCGGAGCATCCGTTCCCTCACGTCAACCTGGCTGCCGCCTATGGCCTCAAAGGCGAGAGCGAACGCGCCGCCGCGGAACTCGCTGAAGCCCGCAGGTTGAGCGGCAACCCCGATAGTTTTTCGAGCATCGCGCGCTTGCGCGCCGCTGGAAGTTTCCTCGCGCCGAACATCCGGGCCCTGGGCGAAGCCACGACTTTGGTCGGTCTGCGCAAGGCCGGCATGCCGGAGGAATGAACACCCGATTTATCGACGCGAAAATCTCGCGACAGCCGCGGCAGGCTCACGCGGCCGCGGTGGCTTTGGGCAGCAGATGGGCGACTTTGGGCATGACCTCGTGGGCCAGGAGCTCCATCGAGTGGTGCCAAGCTTCGGGGTTTTCGCTGTAGTCGAAGCAGAATAAGAGGATCTGGCCGAAGCCGCCGACCTCCTCGTACATCCGCTCGATCTTTTCGACGACCGTCGCGGGGGAGCCGATCAGCCAGTTCTGCCGGGCGCAATATTCCGGGGTGACGTCGCTGTCGGCGACGCTCTCGTCGTGCTTGAGAAACTGGATGACCCCGACGTTGGTCAGGAGCGGTAGGAAGTATTCGCGCATCATCCGCCCCATCTGGCCCCCGACCGATAGCCGCCAGGCTTCGGCGTCCGTGTCGGCGACGAAGATCTCGCGCACCAGGCGCCAATCGGCCCGGCTCGGGGTTCGCCCGCTGCGCCGCCCGCCTTCCTCGACCGACGCCCAATGGCTCGCGACATAGGTCTGGTTGAGGTTGAGGCTCATCGGCAGAAAGCCGTGCTCGCCGGCCAGCTTCAGGGTCTCCGACCCGGCGCTGACCCCGGCCACGCCGATCGGCGGATAGGGCTTCTGGAACGGCCTGATATGCGGGATGAGGCTCTCCAGCATCCGGTCGGTGCGGGTCACGTGCCAGTACTTGCCGACGTAGTCGAAGGGTTCCTCGGCGGTCCACAGCTTCAAAATGATGTCGAGCGCTTCCCGCGTCATCTCGCGGTGCTGCCCGGCATTGCCGTCGACGTTGAACATCGCCCAGTCGCTCGGCAGCCCACTCGCGGCGACCCCGAAATTGAGCCTGCCCTGCGCCATGTGATCGAGCATCGCGACGCGGTTTGCCAGTTCTGCCGGGTGGTGGTACGGCAGCAGGAAGCCTCCCGGCGCGAGGCGGATCTGGCTCGTCTCCATCAGCGCCTGGGCGATGAGGAGATCGGGCGCGGGGTGGGGCTCCCAGGGAGCGGTGTGGTGCTCGCCGATCCAGGCCTCGGAAAAGCCAAGTTCGTCGGCCCAGCGCAGGGTCTGAAGATCCCAGCGATGGCCTTCATAAAGGCCGCGCTCGGGGGGATGCGAGGGCATTGTGAACAGGCCGTACTGCATCGCCGTGCCTCCTCTGGGCGGGGATCGCGACACTCTAGGCGACACGCACCGAATCTTCTCGCGGAATCGGATGGTTGCCGAAATGCCGTCAATCCGCTTATCTGTACCCGCTCGCAACAAACCGCGGCGCAATGTCGCGCGGTCGCTCGGGAGGAAACAATGAAGGATCTACGCTCGTCCCGGCGCCTGATCAGAATTTGGCAGCGGCGCGAAAAGGCGACGATCGATCATCTCGTCCACACCGCCGTGGACGCCAAGGACGCCGCCGGCACGACCCATTCCGCCTTTACCGCCTCGGGGCTCGCCGTCGAGGACCAGGTCCGCAAGGCTTGGCGCCGCAGCCCGGAGGGCCTGGCGATCTTCTAGTAGCCCGGCTGGCACCTTCGCGAACCACATTGGATAACGCGTCGCCGAAGGGCGGCGACGCCTATGTTGCGCCGCAGCATTGACCGCGGGCGCGCCCGGCGCTAAGGGTCCGCGGTCCGCAACAAGCCAGCCTTCGGGCCGCAGCTGAAAAGGGAAGGGGCGGGGCGATGAAGCCGACCCGGGTTCCGGCCAATCCGTGCTTTTCGTCGGGCCCTTGCGCCAAGCGGCCGGGCTGGTCGCCCGATGTGCTCGCGGGGGCGCTGCTCGGCCGCTCGCATCGCTCCAAGATCGGCCTGGCGCGGCTCGCCGAAATCATCAAGCGCTCGCGCGCCCTCCTGCAGATGCCCGCCGATTATCGCCTCGGCATCGTCGCCGGCTCGGATACCGGCGCGGTCGAGATGGCGTTGTGGTCGCTGCTGGGGGCACGCGGCGTCGACGTGCTGGCCTGGGAGAATTTCGGCGAGGGCTGGGTCGACGACATTACCCAGCGCTTGAAGCTGCCCGATGTCCACGTGTTGCAGGCACCCTACGGGCGGCTGCCCGACCTCGCCGCGGTCGACCCGGACCGCGACACGGTGTTTGTGTGGAACGGCACGACCTCGGGGGTGCGCGTTCCCGATGGCGATTGGATCGCCGCCGACCGGCGCGGCCTCACGATCTGCGATGCGACCTCGGCGGCGTTCGCGATGCATCTGCCCTGGCCGAAGCTCGATGTCGTCACCTGGTCGTGGCAGAAGGCGCTGGGGGGCGAAGCCGGGCACGGCATGCTGGCCTTGAGCCCGCGCGCGGTCGAGCGGCTCGAAACCTATACCCCGCCGTGGCCGCTGCCAAAACTGTTCCGGCTGACCTCGAAGGGCAAGCTGATCGAGGGGGTGTTCCGCGGCGAGACGATCAACACGCCGTCGATGCTGTGCGTCGAGGACGCGATCGACTCCTTGAAGTGGGCCGAGAGGGTGGGCGGTCTCGACGCGCTCGTCGCCCGGGTCGAGGGCAACCTCGCCGCCGTCGCCGCCTGGGTCGAGCATTCGTCGTGGGCGCGCTTTCTCGCCGAGGTCCCCGCCACCCGGTCGTGCACCTCGATCCAATTGTCGATCGTCGACCCGTGGTTCCTCGGCCTCTCGCCCGAGGGGCGCTTCAAGGCGGTGCGCTCGATGACGGCGCGGCTCGAAGCCGAGGGCGTCGGCTATGACCTCGCCAGCCATCGCGCCTCGCCACCCGGCATCCGCATCTGGGCCGGCGCGACGGTCGAACAGAGCGACGTCGAGGCGCTGCTGCCGTGGCTCGACTGGGCCTGGGACGAGGAACGCGACGCCGCCAAAGCCGCGTAATGCGTAAAGAGAACGCTTCACCGCAAAGGACGCAAAGGGTGCGCAGAGGTCGCTAAGGGTAAGGGCGAAGCCAGCGCGTATCAAATCGCATTCCCCGCGAAACCCGGGATCCATTCTTCGACAACTCCATCGTCGGCTCGGTGGATCCCGGCTTTCGCCGGGAATGCAAATTTGATGTCCCTTTGCGCCCTTGGCGCAACCTTTGCGTCCTCTGCGGTGAGGGTTTGTTTTTTTCGGAGCACCATTGATGCCGAAAGTATTGATTGCCGACGATCTGAGCCCGCGCGCCGCCGAGATTTTCCGCGCGCGCGGCATCGAGGTCGATGTCGAGATCGGCCTCGGCGCGGCCGAGCTGCGCCGCCGCATCGCCGGGTACGAGGGGCTCGCGGTGCGCTCGGCGACCAAGGTCACGGCCGAGCTGATCGCGGCCGCCGACTCCCTCAAGGTGATCGGCCGCGCCGGGATCGGGGTCGACAATATCGATGTCGCGGCGGCGACCGAGCGCGGCATCGTCGTGATGAACACGCCTTATGGCAACTCGATCACCGCCGCCGAGCACACGATCGCGATGATGTTTGCGCTGGCCCGCCAGATCCCCGCGGCCGACCGCTCGACCCAGGCCGGGAAATGGCAGAAATCGCGCTTTATGGGGGTGGAGCTCAGCGGCAAGACGCTCGGCATCATCGGCCTCGGCAATATCGGCGCGATCGTTGCCGACCGGGTGCACGGCCTCAAGATGAAGGTGGTCGCCTACGACCCGTTCCTGTCGTCCGAACGCGCGCTCGAGCTCGGGGTCGAGCGGCTAACGCTCGACGAATTGTTCGGCCGCGCCGATTTCATCACGCTGCACACCCCCCTGACCGACGCCACGCGCAACATCATCGACGCCCGCGCGCTCGCCAAGATGAAACGCGGCGTGCGCCTCATCAATTGCGCGCGCGGCGGGCTGGTCGTCGAGGCCGACCTCGCCGCGGCGCTCGACGAGGGCCAGGTCGCCGGCGCGGCGATCGATGTCTTCGTCGAGGAACCGGCGACGCAAAACCCGCTGTTCGGGCGCGACAATTTCGTCGCCACCCCGCATCTTGGCGCCGCGACCGCCGAGGCGCAGGAGAATGTCGCGCTCGAGATCGCCGAGCAGATGGCGGATCTCTTGCTGACCGGCGCCATCGCCAACGCCGTCAACATGCCGTCGTTGACCGCCGAGGAGGCGGCCCGGCTCAAGCCCTACATGGTGCTCGCCGAACAGCTTGGCAGCTTTGCCGGGCAATTGACCGAGACCGGCATCCGCGCCGTCACGATCGAATACGAAGGCGCGATCGCCGAGCTCAACACGAAGCCGCTGACCGCTACCGCGTTGACCGGGCTCCTGGCGCCGCAGCTTGCTTCGGTCAACATGGTCAACGCGCCCCTGATCTGCCGGCAACGCGACATCCGGGTCAGCGAAACGAGACGCGCCGAGGCCGGCGACTACCAGACCCTGATGCGGGTCACGCTCACCACGGAGCGGCGCGAACGAACCGTCGCCGGCACCGTCTTTGCCGGCAACAAGCCGCGCCTCGTCGACATCGAGGGCATTCCGTTGGAGGCCGAGCTCGGGCGCCACGTGCTGTTCGTGCGCAACAACGACAAGCCCGGCTTTATCGGCGCGCTCGGTAATGCATTGGCGGCGGCGCACGTCAATATCGCGACGTTTCATCTCGGCCGGACCGCGCCGGGCGAGGATGCGATCGCGCTGATCGCGGTCGACCAGAAGCTGACGACATCCTTGATCGACGCCGTGCGGCGCCTGCCCAATGTGATCCAGGCAAAGGCGATGCGGTTCTGAGTGTGTCGTTCAAATGCGAAAGCCCGGCCAGCAAATGCGAAACCCCGGCCAGCAAATGCGAAACCCCGGCCAGGGGGGCGGCCGGGGTTTCGGGCTCCGTCCAGGAGGACGGAACAGGCGTGCACCGTCGCGGTGGGGGAAGAGACGGTGAATGTCCATTCTGTGGATTATCGACTTTAAGTGCAATGGGTATTTCTCGAACTAACGATCAAATGGAGGTGATCCCGACCGGCGGCCCGGCTGCCCCGACCGGCGGCGATCCGCAACCATGTCAGCGAGTTACAAGTTATTGCGCGAAATAGTGACGCCGCGATGCACACCAAAGTATCAGAAAAGGACCCCTGAGCCCGCGCTGTTTGGGGATCGCGCCGGGCGGTGGAAAACGTTACCCACAGGTGTGGGCAAGTCGGCTGGGCCCGGCCGTACGCTGTGAGATGCGGCATGCGTCGCGCACCGATCATGCGCCGCGCGGTGCTTTCCTCCTGTTCTTGACGTTGGCGTGGTGCACAATAGGCGGCATCAACGATCCCAGCCCGAAAGCACGTCCTGCGATGCCCAAGAGCACTTCCGCCGATGCCCGAGAGCACTTCCGCCGATGAATGACGCGCCGCACCCCGCGCTGCTGCCGGCCGGGTTCTACGATTTGCTGCCGCCCGAGGCCGAGATCGAGGCCGCGGTGACCGGGCGGCTGATGGGGGTCTTGGCGGCGCACGGCTACGAGCGGGTGAAGCCGCCGCTCGTCGAATTCGAGGAGACGCTGCTGTCGGGAGCCGGCGCCGCGATGGCGAGCGACACCTTTCGCACGATGGATCCGATCTCGCACCGCATGATCGGGGTGCGCGCCGACATGACGCCGCAGGTCGCCCGCATCGCCGCAACCCGGCTGGCGCACCGGCCGCGGCCGTTGCGCCTCAGCTATGCCGGCCAGGTGCTCCGGGTCAAAGGGTCGCAGATGCGGCCCGAGCGGCAGACCGGGCAGGCCGGGGCCGAGCTGATCGGCGCCACCGGGCCGCAAGCCGATGTCGAGGTGATCGCGGTGGCGGGCGAGGCGCTCGCCGCGGTCGGGGTGCCCGATCTCTCGGTCGACCTGACGCTGCCGACCCTGGTGCCGGCGATCGCCGAGGCCTATGGCATCGCCGGCGAGCGGGCGGTGGCGTTGCGCGCCGCGCTCGACCACAAGGACGCCGCGGCGGTGGTCAGCCTGGCGGGCGAGGCCGGCGGGCTGCTGGCGCGCCTCATTGCCGCGGCCGGCACCGACGGCGCAACGCGGGCCGCCCTCGACAAGCTCGAACTGCCAGAGCGGGCGCGGGCCGAGCGCGACCGGCTCGGCGCGGTGCTCGACGGGCTCGCTGGCGCGCTCCCGGGGCTCAAGGTCACGGTCGACCCGGTCGAGAACCGCGGCTTCGAGTACCACACCGGCATCAGCTTCACCTTTTTCGCGCGGGTCGGTCCCGAATTGGGGCCGCTGGGCGAACTCGGACGCGGCGGCCGCTATCAGGCGGGCGATCCGTCGTCGCCCGAGCCGGCGACCGGCTTCACGCTCTACACCGACACGATCCTGCGCACCCTCTCCGCGCCGCCGGCGCACCGTCGGGTGCTGGTGCCGCCCGGCAGCGACCCCGCCCGCGCCCGCGCCTTGCGCGCCGAGGGGTGGATCACCGTCGCGGCGCTGCTGCCGGCGGCCGACTGGCCCGCCGAGGCGCGCCGGCTCGGCTGCGGTTATCTGCTCGAAGGCGGCGAGCCCCGCCCGGTCGCCGCCGCTGCCTAGGAGAACAGCATGGGGAATGTCACCGTCGTCGGCGCCCAATGGGGCGATGAAGGCAAGGGCAAGATCGTCGACTGGCTGTCGGAGCGCGCCGATGTCGTGGTGCGCTTTCAGGGCGGCCACAACGCCGGTCACACGCTCGTCGTCGGCAATGTCGAATACAAGCTGAGCCTCTTGCCGTCGGGCGTGGTGCGCCCGGGCAAGCTGTCGATCATCGGCAACGGCGTCGTCGTCGACCCCTGGGCCCTCGTCGCCGAAATCGAGGTGATGCGCGCGAAGGGGCTGGAGATTTCGCCGGACACGTTGCGGGTTGCCGACAACGCCGCGCTGATCCTGCCGTCGCATGGCGCGCTCGACCGCACCCGCGAGGAGCGCCGCGGCGACAAGGCGATCGGCACGACCGGGCGCGGCATCGGCCCGGCCTATGAGGACAAGGTCGGCCGCCGCGCGGTGCGGGTGTGCGATCTCGCCGATCCGAGGGCGCTCGAAGACCGGGTTGACGATGTGCTGCTGCACCATAACGCGCTGCTGCGCGGGCTCGATGCGCCGGAATTCGACCGCGCCGACCTCATTGCCCGGCTGCGCGAGATCGCGCCCAAAATCCTGCCCTATGCCGCGCCGGTGTGGCGCCTCCTCGACAAATCCCGCCGCGCCGGCCGCCGCATCCTGTTCGAGGGGGCGCAGGGCGCGATGCTCGATGTCGACCACGGCACCTATCCCTTTGTCACCTCGTCGAACACGGTGGCGGGGCAGGCGGCGGCGGGGTCGGGGATCGCGCCCTCGGCGATCGGCTTTGTCCTCGGCATCACCAAGGCCTACACGACGCGGGTCGGCGCCGGGCCGTTCCCGACCGAGTTGACCGACAGCGTCGGCCAGACCCTCGGCGAGCGCGGCCGCGAGTTCGGCACGGTCACCGGACGACCGCGGCGCTGCGGCTGGTTCGACGCGGTGGCGGTGCGCCAGGCGATCAAGACCGCCGGGATCGACGGCATCGCATTGACCAAGCTCGACGTGCTCGACGGGTTCGACGAGATCAAGATCTGTACGGCCTATCGCCGCGGCGGCGAAACCTACGACTACGTCCCGGCCGGGACCACGGCGCAGGCCGAGATCGAGCCGGTCTACGAGGTCGCCGAGGGCTGGCAGGAAAGCACCCGCGGCGCGCGCTCCTGGGCGCAGCTGCCGGCGACCGCGATCAAGTACATCCGCCGGCTCGAGGAGCTGATCGGCGCCCCGGTCGCGATGCTGTCGACGAGCCCCGAGCGCGACGACACCGTACTGGTGCGCGACCCGTTTTCTGATTGAGGCACTCTGAGGTCCGATGCTGGGGGTGAATTGATTTGTACTCAAATTGAGTATAAGATTACATTGACTGAATGAATGAACACGTGCGAGCGGCGAGGGCGATGTCCGGGTTTTTCTCTCCCTACCGGCACCAGTTCGTGCGGCTCGCCGCCTGCGTGCCGCGGGTCGCGATTGCCGAGCCGGCGGCGAATGCCGATGCGGCGCTGGCCCTGGTTGCCGAGGGCGACAGGGACGGCGTCGCGCTGATGGTGTTCCCCGAATTGTGCCTGTCGGCCTATGCGATCGACGATCTGTTGTTTCAGGATGCCGTGCTCGACGCGGTTGCCGGCGCGGTCGATCGCCTCGTCGCGGCGAGCGTCAAGCTGGCGCCGGTGTTTGTCGTCGGCGCGCCGCTGCGGCGGGAGGGGCGGCTCTACAATTGCGGCCTCGTAATCCACCGCGGGCAGCTCCTGGGCGTGGTGCCCAAGGTGTTCCTGCCGAACTACCGCGAATTCTACGAGCGGCGCCATTTCACGAGCGGGGAGGGGGTGCGCGGCGCCACGATCGCCGTCGCCGGGCACGCGGCGCCGTTCGGCATCGACCTCGTATTCGAGGCGAAAGGCGGCAGCGGTTTCACGTTCCATGTCGAGATCTGCGAGGACCTCTGGGTGCCGCAGCCGCCGAGCGGGCTGGGCGCGGCGGCCGGCGCCGAATTGCTGCTAAACCTGTCGGCCAGCAATATCGTGATCGGCAAGGCGCAGATGCGGCGCCTCCTGTGTGCCTCGCAATCGGCGCGCTGCATCGCCGCCTACGCCTATTCGGCGGCAGGCGCCGGCGAGTCGACGACCGACCTCGCGTGGGACGGCCAGGCCGGGATCTTCGAAGTGGGCGAGGCGTTGGCCGAGACCGAGCGGTTCAGCGCGCGGCCGGAGATGGCGGTCGCCGATATCGATCTCGGCCGCATTCGCCAGGAGCGCATGCGCACCAACACGTTTGGCGACAGCGCCCGGGTTGCGCTCGCGGCAGCGCCGCCGTTCCGCCGGGTCGATTTCGAGTTTGCCGTGCCCAAGGGGCTCCTCGAACTGCGCCGCCGGGTCGAGCGCTTTCCGTTCGTGCCGGCCGATCCGGCGATGCTGGCCGACAATTGCTATGAGGCCTACAACATCCAGGTTCAGGGTCTGGCGCAGCGGCTCCAGGCGACCGGCCTCGAAAAGCTGGTGATCGGGGTTTCGGGCGGGCTCGATTCGACCCAGGCGCTGATCGTCTCGGCCCGGGTCATGGAGCGGCTCGGCCTGCCGCTGACCAATGTCCTGGCCTACACCCTGCCGGGCTTCGCCACCAGCGATGCGACCAAGGCGAATGCCTGGCGGCTGATGAAGGCGCTCGGGGTCAGCGCATCCGAGATCGACATCCGCCCGGCCGCCAACCAGATGCTCGGCGATATCGGGCACGCCTCGGCGAAGGGCGAGAAGCTCTACGACGTGACCTTCGAGAACGTGCAGGCGGGCTTGCGCACCGACTATTTGTTCCGCCTGGCCAACCACAACGGCGCCCTGGTGGTCGGCACCGGCGACCTCTCCGAATTGGCGCTCGGCTGGTGCACCTATGGTGTCGGCGATCACATGTCGCATTACAACCCCAACGCCTCGGTGTCGAAGACGCTGATCCAGCATCTCATTCGCTTTGTCGCGGCGAGCGGCGATTTGAGCCTGGAGACCGCGGCGGTGCTCGCCGACATTCTCGCGACCGAGATTTCGCCGGAGCTGGTGCCGGCCGGCGCCGACGGCCTGATCCAGTCGACCGAAAGCGTCGTCGGCCCCTACGCGCTGCAGGATTTCAACCTGTTCTACGCGACACGCTATGGCTTCAGCCCGTCGAAGATCGCCTATCTCGCGTGGAACGCGTGGCATGACCCCAAAAGGGGCATGTGGCCGGCCAACACCCCGGACGCCGCCCGGTGCGCCTACGATCTGGCCGCGATCAAGGCCTGGCTGCGGGTGTTTCTGAAACGCTTCTTCGAGCAGAGCCAGTTCAAGCGCTCGGCCTTGCCGAATGGTCCCAAGATCTCCTCGGGCGGCTCCTTGTCGCCGCGCGGCGATTGGCGCGCCCCCTCGGATTCGCACGCCGCAATCTGGCTCGACGAGCTGGAAGCGGGCGTTCCCGACAAAGAGTGATCGTCACCGAGACGCTCGATGATCCTGGATGAGGTCGCGGTATTCTGGCTGCCGACCGCGTCGGTCGCGGCGCTGGCGGTGTTCGGCTTTCTGGCGCTCGCGCGCCAACCGTGGCGGCCCAGCAGGAAATACTGGCTCGCCGCAATGCTGCTCGCCGGCGTGCTCGCGATCGGTGGGAGCGTTTGGCAGCAGAACACCAGCCGGGCGGCGCTCGCCGGGGAAACCGCGCGGCTCCTTGAATTGCGCGCGCGGCTCGACGAGGTCGGCCGCCTCCTGCCGGCCGGGCCGGGCGCCACGCCGGGCGAGACTTTCGACACGGTCGCCGCGGCGCTCGCCGCGTCGAACACGCGGATCAAGGAGCTGGAAAGCCAGATCCAGACCTTGCAGGAAAAAAACCGGACCCGGACGATCGACCCGGATACCGCCGCGAAGGCGGCCGAATACCTGCGCCAGTTCGGCGGACACCGGGTGGTGGTGTCGTGCGTGCCCGACGATGTCGAGGCCTATACCTACGCCAACCAGATCGCCAATGTGCTGCGCGCGTCCGGCTGGGAGGCGCTCGGGCCCGAGACCACGACGATCTTCGGCGAGGCCGCGGCGATGGGCGTCGCGCTCTACGCCCGCGGCGGCGGCTCACCGCCCGAGGCCGCCAAGCTCGTGCTCGACGCCTTCACCCGCTTCAACATCCCCTACCGCAGCGGCATCACCCCGAGCGACGCCATACCCGACCCCGCCACCGTCGAACTCTTCGTCGGCCACAAGCCGTAAGCCCTGCTAGCCGCTCTCCCGCACCGCGGGAGAGGGTGCCTGAGGGCGTAGCCCGAAGGTGGGTGAGGGTCACGCATCAGCACCAGCCCTCACCCTCCCACGCCTGCGGCGCTGGCCCCTCCCTCTCCCGCAATGCGGGAGAGGGGCTGTTCTCGTCGAGCGAGTCCGCGTGCCAAATCGCTTAGGCGCCGCTATCCTCGGCTCCGCCGGATTTTGCACGGGGAGCCACCATGTCGTCCGATCGGGTCCATCTCAGCGTCGACGACGCCCGTGCGCTCGGCGAGGGGGCGTTGCGCGGCATCGGGTATGATGCGGAGGAGGCGTGGATCATCGCCGACCACGTGATC
>DATCQF010000352.1:0-6701 GCA_036569735.1 Allostellaceae bacterium
GGACAGCGCGTGCATGTCTACACCTCGCCCCATCTCGTCCGGTTCAACGAGCGCATCCGGCTGGCCGGGAAGCTGGTCGAGGAGGATGCCCTTCTCGCGGTGCTGGAGGAATGCGAGCGTGCCAATAAGGGCGCCCCGATCACCTTTTTCGAGATCACGACGGCGGCGGCTTTTCTCGCCTTCGCGCGCATCCCGGCCGATATCGTGCTTCTGGAAACCGGGCTCGGCGGCCGACTCGATACCACCAACGTGGTGCGCCGACCGGCGGTCACCGCGATCACCCCCATTTCGCTCGACCACCAGGCGTTTCTCGGCGACACCGTGGCGGCGATCGCCGGCGAGAAGGCCGGCATCCTCAAGCCCGGCGTGCCGGCGGTGATCGGCCCGCAAGGGCACGATGCCGCCGCGATCATCGAATCTCGCGCCGCCGCCATCGCCGCGCCGCTCTATCGCTGGGGAGTGGAATGGCGCTGCGACCCTCACCCACCCATCGCTAGCGCGATGGGTCCCCCCCTCTCCCGCAATGCGGGCGAGGGTAAAGAAGGTCGTGACCACACTTCCCTCTCGCGCACCGCGGGAGAGGGTGCCCGAGGGCAAAGCCCGAGGGTGGGTGAGGGTGCCGGCGGCATGCACTATAGCGGGCCGCGGTGGAACCTCGATCTGCCGCTGCCCTCTTTGCCGGGCGCGCACCAGGTCGCCAACGCCGGAGTGGCGATCGGCTGCCTGGAGCATCTGTCGGGATTTTCGCTGCCTGCGAGCGCGATTGCCGAGGGGCTGCACCATATCGACTGGCCGGCGCGGCTGCAGCGCCTGACACAGGGCCCGCTCGTCGCCTGCCTTCCGGCGGGGTGGGAATTATGGCTCGATGGCGGTCACAATCCGGCCGCCGGCGAGGTCCTCGCCGACGCCGCGCGGGGCTGGCAAGACCATCCGCTCGATCTTATCGTCGGCATGCTGAATACCAAGGATTCGGGCGGGTTTCTCGCTCCGCTGGCGCGCCATGCGCGCTCGCTTCATGCGGTGACCATCCCGGGCGAGGAAAACCCGCACCCGGCCGCCGAGATCGTGGCGGCCGCGCGCTCGACCGGCATCGCGGCATGGGAATCGGGGTCGATCGAGGCCGCGCTGCGCGAAACCATCGGTGGGTCAGGGCCGGCACGGGTGCTGATCTGCGGCTCCTTGCACCTCGCCGGTGTCGTCCTCGCCGAGAACCGATGAAACAATGAGGGGGCGCAGAATTTCGGTTCTCGGCGGCGCCACGCCGCAGCGCGAGCCGGCCCGTCAATCGATGGGGGCGAAGATGGTGTAGCGCGGAGTCGCGCCGGATGATTTGGTTTTATGGCCCTTGCCGGTGGTGTCTTCGACCAGGACAATCTCGCCTGGGCCGATCTGACGGGCCTCGCCGTCGCTGACGGTGATCTCGACCCCACCCGCCAAACTGATCACGTATTGCCGGCGGGGCGCCCGATGCCAGCTGTCTTCGAAATCTGCGGTGGTTTCGCGGAGCATGATGCCGGTAGCCGGCAGGCGTTGCGAGAGCTTGCCGGTCGCCGTCGCCTCGACCCAGTCAACCTCGATGTCGCGGAAATGCGACTCGCCATCGGCATCCTCGTACACATTGTGAATGTGCATCACGGCACCCGCAGGGCCGGCGCTACAGCACCGACTCTACCCATTCGTAGAGCTTGCTTTTTGGCAATGCGCCGATCTTGGTGGCCGCCACCTGGCCGCCCTTGAAGAGGATCATCGTCGGAATGCCGCGCACGCCGTATTTGCGCGGGATCTGCGGGTTCTCGTCGATGTTGACCTTGGCGACGCTGACCCGTCCGACCATGTCGGTGGCGAGGTCGTCGAGAAACGGCGCGATCATCTTGCAGGGGCCGCACCATTCGGCCCAGAAATCGACGAGCACCGGCTCGCTCGCGCTCAGTACCACGGCATCGAAGCTCGTGTCGCTGACAGCCGTCGGCTTCATCGCGAAATCCTCTCTTTGATCGTCATTGACATTAGGGGAGCCGCAAATCCGCCGTCAAGGCGGCTCCCTAGGGGCTTACGGCAGTTGAGATATGCCTGACCGGGATAGCTCGCCCAGGGGCCCAATGAGGATCAGCCCGCGTGCTCCGTCGCCCATTTCGCCACTTCGGCGTGGGTGCCAAACCATACTCCGGGCCGCGCCTGGGCGAGGCGGATCAATTCTTCGATGATCCAGATGCGCGAGCGGTAGCCGATCACATGCGGGTGCATCGTCAGCTGAAACAGGCCCCCCTCGTCATAGGCCGCCTCGAATTCGCGCCGGAAGATGTCGAACACATCGGCAGGCGGGGTGTACGGGCGCAGCGCCGAAAACCGGTTCATCATGAAATAGACCGCGTCGTCGCGCACCCACTCGACCGGCAGTTCGACGACGCCGCAAGGCCTCCCGTCGAGCAGCAGCTCATAGCAATCCTCGTCCGACATCAGCGAGGAATCGTAGAGGAGCCCCATCTCCGCCTCGATCGAGAGCGTGCTCCAGCTGAAATCCCAGGACGGGGTGCGCAAGCCGACCGGGCGGACGCCGCTCACCTTTTCCAGCGTGTCGGCCGAGCGCAGCATCAAATCGCGCTCGGCTTCGTACGGCAGCACCGAGTTCAGCTCGTGGATCCAGCCGTGGATGCCGATCTCATGGCCCTCGGCAATGATCCGGCGCTGCTCGTCCGGGTGGAGGAGGGCGGTGACCGCCGGAACGTAAAAGCTCGCCTTGACCCCATAGCGTTCGAGCAGCTTCAAAATGCGCGGCACCCCGACGCGGTTGCCGTACTGCCCCCAGGCGAGCCGCCCGATCGACTTGCCGCCATCGCGCAGATCGCTGGTCTCATGATCGCTATCGAACGACAGCGCCACCGCGCACCGGGCGCCGCCGGGCCATTCGCGCGGGCGCAGCTTGCGTCCGGCGCGCACCCGTGCGACGAGCTTGCGCCAATGCTCCTCGGGCCACTGCCACGGTTCGAGATCGGATTCCGGTCGGCTCATGGCGTCTCTCCGGGCGTTCGCGCCACCATATCAGTCCGTTGGCGGGATGCCGAGAGTGGTCGGAGCGGAGAGATTCGAACTCTCGACCCTCAGCACCCCATGCTGATGCGCTACCAGGCTGCGCTACGCTCCGACCGGGGCATCTCTGGCGAGAGGGCCGATCATACCGACCCGCGGCACGGCGCGCAACGCAGGTGGTTGGTCGGTTCCAAACCTGCTCAGCCTCAACGCAGCTTGGGTCGGCGCATCAGCTCGTCGAGCAACCCCCGTACTTCGATGAGCTCGCGGCGGATCTCTTCGAGCGCCGCCCTGGTGGCCGGATTTGCGTTGTCCGGGTTCGTTGGGCGCTGTCGCGCGGGGCGCGCCAGCTTTCCCGGGATCGGCGGCCTTCCCGGGTGCGCCGCCGGATCCGCGCCGGGATCCAGCGGGAAGAGGCTCGGCGCGGCCGCCCGCTCGGCTGCAGCCGTACGCTCGCCGGCGCCGATCCCCACGGAGCCGACGCCCAGGAGCTTCTGCGCGCCGCGGATCGTATAGCCGTCCTGGTACAGGCATTGCCGGATCCGACGCAGCAGCAAAATGTCTTCCGGCCTGTAGTAGCGCCGGCCACCGGCTCGCTTCAGCGGCTTCAGCTGGGGAAACTTCGATTCCCAGAAACGCAGCACATGCGCGGGCAGGTCAAGGTCGTCGGCGACCTCGCCGATGGTGCGGAACGCCGAGGCCCCCTTGGCCGGCCGGGTTGGCGCGGGCTCACCGGTTTCGCTGACCTCGGGCGGGTTGCTCACCTCAGGCGGGCGCCGCCTTTGCGCCACCCGACCGGGCCGACGCCGGAGCCGCGACGCCGGCGCCCGGCCCGGGCTGCCCGGGCTGATTGAGGCCGTTGTTGATCTGATGCTTCAGCGCATGCGAGGCGCGAAACACGAGAACCCGGCGCGGGCTGATCGCGACTTCCTGCCCGGTCTTCGGATTGCGCCCGACGCGCTGCCCTTTGTGCCGCACGGCAAAGCTGCCGAACGACGAGATCTTGACCATGTCGCCGCGCTCCAGCGCGTGGGAAATCTCGGTAATCACCGATTCGACAAGTTCGGCCGACTCGTTGCGCGAGAGCCCGACCTCTTGATAAACCGCCTCGGTGAGCTGAGCTCGGGTAACCGTATGACCGGCCATGACGCCCTCCCCGCCGCTTTTGGAGACGTTATCGCGGCCGGAAAAATTCGTCAAATTACAAAGCGTTGCCGAGGATTTTTGGGCCGGGATTTTTGGGCCGGGATTTTGGGTTATCGGATTTTGGCGGGCAGCGCTACCACCGGACGACGCTGGCGCCCCAGGTGAGACCGCCGCCCAGCGCCTCCAGCAGCACGAGATGGCCGGGCCGGATGCGGCCGTCGGCAACCGCCTCGTCGAGGGCCAAGGGGATCGAGGCGGCCGACGTGTTGGCATGGCGCTCGATCGTGACGATGGTCCGGTCCGCCCTGAGGCCAAGCCTGCGCCCGACCGCCTCGATGATGCGCGTGTTCGCCTGATGCGGCACCAGCCAGTCGATATCGGCGGGGCCCAGACCGTTTGCCGCCAATGCCTCCTCGACCACCTCGCTCAAATGCTGGACCGCCTGGCGGAATACCTCGCGGCCTTCCATCCGCAAGAAGCCGGCGGTGCCGGTCGAGGACGGGCCGCCGTCGACATAAAGGATGTCGTGCAGGCGGCCATCGGAATGAAGATGGGTGGAGAGGATCCCCCGGGTGGGCGAACCCCCGGGCGACCCCCCCGGCGAACCACCGGCCGGTTCTCCCGGGACCGCATTCAAGACGACCGCTCCGGCTCCGTCGCCGAACAGGACGCAGGTGCCGCGATCCTGCCAGTCGAGGATTCGGGAAAAGGTTTCCGCTCCGATCACCAGCGCCGTGCGGGCCTGACCCAGCCGCAATGCATTGTCGGCGACCGCAAGCGCGAAGATGAACCCCGAGCATACCGCCTGCACATCGAAGGCGGCGCCCCGCTTCATGCCCAGCCGCGCCTGTACCTTGACCGCGGTCGACGGGAAGGTCTGGTCCGGTGTTGCGGTCGCAAGCACGATCAGGTCGAGGTCGCTGCCGCTCATCCCGGCGCGTTCGAGCGCGCGGCGGGCCGCACAGAATGCAAGGTCGGAGGTCAATTCGCCGGCGGCGGCGATGCGTCGCTCGCCAATGCCGGTGCGCTGCCGGATCCACGCATCTGACGTGTCGAGCCGGGTGGCGATCTCGTCATTGGTGACGATCCGCTCGGGGAGATAGCCGCCGCAACCGGCGACCTGCGAGCGCAAGAAAGTCGGCGCGCTCACAGCGCCGCCGACTGCTCGGTCGGCTGCCCGGGCGACGGCGCTCGGTTGAGGCGCGCGAGGTCGGCGCTGATCTTCTGGAGGAAACCGTTGACCTTGAGGTCCACCGCAACGCCGATGGCGTTGGCGAAGCCGAACGCATCGGTCGAACCGTGGCTTTTGACCGCAATACCGGCCAACCCGAGAAACATCGCCCCGTTATAGCGGCGTGGATCGAGCCGCGCCGCCCATTTCTTCAGGGCGCCGCGAGCAAACAGATATCCGATGCGCGCCGACAGCGAGTAATTGAACGAGCCGCGCAGCGATTCGCTGAACAGCTTGGCGACCCCTTCGATCGCCTTCAGCGTGACGTTGCCGGTGAACCCGTCGGTGACGATGACGTCGACCGTTCCCGCCGCGATGTCGTCGCCCTCGATAAAGCCATGGAACCGTATGGGGGTCATTCCGCCGCGCAGGCGCGCTGCGGCGCCGCGCACCGCGTCGTTTCCCTTGAGATCCTCCGAACCGACATTGAGGAGGCCGACCGTCGGCTGCAGCAGCCCCAACACAGTGCGCGCGAAGACGTCGCCCATCAGGGCAAATTGCACGAGGTTCTCCGCGTCGCATTCGATGTTGGCGCCGAGATCGAGCATCACGCTGTCGCCGCGCCGGGTCGGGAACAGGGTTGCGATTGCCGGACGGTCGATCCCGGGCAAGGTCTTGAGCACGAATTTCGCGGTCGCCATCAAGGCGCCGGTATTGCCCGCGGATACGACTCCGTCGGCCCGCCCGGCGGCGACCGCATCGATCGCGAGGCGCATGCTCGAGCGTCGTCCGGTGCGCAACGCCTGTGACGGCTTAGCATCGGCCGCCACCGCCTCGTCGGTATGATGCAGCGTCGCGGCTTTCTCGAGCCGCGGCAGTCTGGCGAGTAGCGGCATGATCTGGGCTTCGTCGCCGAACAGCAGGAAATGCGCGTCGGGATGGCGTTCCAACGCGATGTCGGCACCCTTCACCACCATCGCCGGCGCGTGGTCGCCGCCCATCGCGTCGAGGGCGATGGTGATGCTTTCGCTCACCGCCCGCGTGCCTTGCCCCGTCGCCGGCGGATCAGGATGCCGCGGCTGGCTGCGGCGTGACCTCGCGCCCGTCGTAATACCCGCAGGACGGGCACAGGTGATGCGGCCGCTTCAGTTCGCCGCAATCGGGGCATTCGGCATAAGCCGCCGGTGGCAGCGCATGATGCGAGCGGCGCATATTGCGGCGCGATGGCGAGGTTTTCTTTTTTGGAACGGCCATAATCGACTCGTTGAAGGCTGCGCGGCGAACTCGATTACTTAGCCAAATTCCGTGGCGGCGGCAACAGCAATGGAACTTGCGCCCGATTTACGCTCCGCTCGCG
>DATCQF010000353.1:0-2776 GCA_036569735.1 Allostellaceae bacterium
ACAACGATGCGTGCTGGGCCGGCTTCGAGCGGATGTTCGAGGGCTGAATCAGCCCCTCTCCCGCATTGCGGGAGAGGGTGGTCGCCGCGGGAGCGGCGGCCGGGTGAGGGTTTTTGCGCGGCGCACACCCTTCACCCTCCCACGCCTTCGGCGCGGGTCCCTCCCTCTCCCGCGGTGCGGGAGAGGGGCAAATCCGACGCGGGCGAACCCGGCTACTCCGCTGCGGCGGCGACCTGCTTGCCGACGGTGCGGTCGTAGTCTTCCCACATCAGGCGGCAGATCGTGCCGGGGGTGAAGCGGTAGTGGCCGACCGCGCCGATGATCTCGCCGCCCGTCACAGGATTTTTCTGATCCAGTTGTACGGGTCGGCCGCGCGACCGTACTGGATGTCGACCAGCTTCTTGCGCAGTCCCATCGCGACGGGGCCGGCCACTCCGCCGCTGATGAGAAAATCGCCGCGCGTGGAACACACCTTGCCGATCGGCGAGATGACGGCCGCCGTGCCGCAGGCGAAGGCCTCTTTCAGCTTTCCGCTGGCGACGTCGGCGCGCCACTGGTCGATCGTGTAGGCCTCCTCGCGCACAGGCGTGCTGGAATCCTTCGCGAGCGCGATGATCGAATCACGAGTGATGCCCGGCAGGATCGTGCCGAGCGGCGGCGTCAGCAGCGAACCGTCGTCGAACACGAAGAAGATGTTCATGCCGCCGAGTTCCTCGATGTAGCGGCGCTCGACCGCGTCGAGGAAAACCACCTGATCGCAGCCGTGATCGATCGCCTCGGCCTGCGCCCGCAGGCTCGCGGCGTAATTGCCGCCGCATTTGACGTCACCGGTGCCGCCGATCGCGGCGCGCGTGTAGTTCTCCGATACCCAGATCGAAACAGGCGCAGGTCCACCCTTGAAATAGGAGCCGACCGGCGAGGCGATGACGGCGAAGAGGTATTCCGCGGAAGGCTTCACGCCGAGGAAGGTCTCGCTCGCGATCATGAAGGGCCGCAGGTAGAGACTGCCCTCGCCGCCTGGCATCCAGGCGCGGTCGATGTGCACGAGCTGCTCGACCGCTTCGATGAACACAGGCTCGGGCAGCGGTGGCATGGCCATGCGCTCAGCCGAACTCGAGAAGCGCCGGGCGTTGGCGTCGGGGCGGAACAGGTTCACGCCGCCGTCGTCGCGCTTGTATGCCTTGAGGCCTTCGAAAATCTCCTGCGCGTAGTGCAGGACGGCTGCGGCCGGGTCGAGCGAGAAATTCGCGCGGGATTCGACGCGCGCGTCATGCCAGCCCTTCGCCTGATTGTAGCGGACCACAGCCATGTGATCGGTGAAAATCCGGCCGAAGCCCGGATCTACGAGCTTTGCCGCGCGCTCCTTCTCGGACGTTGGATTCGCCCTAGGCTGGATTTCGAATTTCAAACTCATTCCCGTGCTTCCCGCTGCCGGAACCGGCGCGATTATAGGGAAGACGCCATTTTTCAAATCTCCCCGCCCTCGAAGATCGATGGGGAGCACGGACATGGCGGTTCTCCTGGGCAGACGATAGTTCGGCTAGCCCCCCTTGCCGGGGAACTTTATATCGTACAAGACATCGGGTTTGTACCGAAGGTTGCCAGATAAGTCAATATGACTGACATAAAAAATCTCGGCGAGGAGGACGCACCCGATCCGCTGGCGGCGCGCGACGAGGCGATCCGCCAGGGCATCGAGCTGTTGTTTTTCGCCTATCGCGACTTCACCGCCGAGCCCGATGCGATCCTCGCGCAGTACGGTTTCGGACGGGCCCATCACCGGGTCGTGCATTTTGTCGGGCGCCATCCGCAGATGACGGTCGGCGAGTTGCTCGGCATCCTGCGGATCACCAAGCAAAGTCTCAACCGGGTGCTCGGCCAGCTCGTGCGGCAGGGCTTCATCGTGCAGCATCGCGGGGCCCAGGACCGCCGCCAGCGTCTCCTCGAACTGACGACCAGCGGCCGCGAGCTCGAGCACCGCCTGTCGGAGCTGCAGCGCGCCCGGGTTGCCGCGGCCTTCAGCAAGGCGGGCGCGCCGGCGGTCGAGGGCTTCCGTGCGGTGCTGCTCGGCATCATCGGCGCCGAGGAGGACCGCCGGCGGTTCGGCCGTGCGCGCCCGGCGCGGCGCTGAGTGACTTGCCCCTCTCCCGCACCGGGGGAGAGGGTGGTGGCCGCGGCAGCGACCGCCGGGTAAGGGCTGCCCGCGACAAACTCGGAACCCGCCCCCTCACCCCAACCCTCTCCCCCGATGGGGGCGAGGGGGCTTTTTCAGGATAGGGCGGGGTGGAGTATAGTCTCTGCCGATGAGCGAGCCTGAACCTCACCTTCTGGTCGTCGATGACGATGGGCGGCTGCGCGAATTGTTGCGCCGCTATCTTTCCGACAACGGCTTTCGCGTGACCGTCGCCGCCGACGCCAGGGAAGCGCGCGCCAATCTGGCGAGCTTTGCCTTCGATCTGATCGTGCTCGACGTGATGATGCCCGGCGAAAGCGGGCTCGATCTCACCCGGGAGCTGCGCGCTGAGGCGGGCACTCGAAATGGCCGGACCGTGCGCGTTCCCATCCTCTTACTGACCGCGATGGCCGAGCCCGAAGACCGCATCAACGGACTCGAACAGGGCGCCGACGACTTTCTCGCCAAGCCCTTCGAGCCGCGCGAGCTGGTGCTGCGGATCCGCAATATCATCGAGCGCCGCGGGGTCCCGGACGACGCCGCGCGCAGCGTCCGCTTCGGGGTGTTTCGCTTCGACCTGGCGCGGGCGGAACTCTTTCGCGG
>DATCQF010000354.1:0-3535 GCA_036569735.1 Allostellaceae bacterium
GTCCGGGTCCCGGCCGAGGAAGGCCGGGCCGCGCGATCAGGTCGGCGCCGGCGGCTCCGGCGGGGTTGCCGGCTGTGGCGCGCGGGCACGCCGGCGCGGCGGGGCTTTCGCGAGTTTCGCCGCGGCCTCGCGCTCCGCCGCATCCTTCTTCTCCAGGGCGGTCTCGGCTTCCCTGGCCAGTCGCAAGGCGCGCAACCGCGTCGTTTTGGCGGCCTCCGCCTCGCGCGCGGCGCTGTCGGGCGTTACAAATCGCGGGAATTCTTTTTTTGCCATTTCGAACTGCTCCTCGGGCGGGTCGATCTCACAGCCTGCCCACCCCGGGAATAAGCCAGGGAAGGTGCGGCCGCTCGACCGGCATGATCATCGGATAATCGGGGTCCTGCCCGTTGCCGCTCAGCGGGTCGAGCTTGGCCGGGTGCGCGTCGGACCATTTCTTGAAGCCGCTGGCGCGGCTCTCTGACAGCGAAATTCGCATTTAGGACTGATCCTCCCCTGCATCGATGGCGCTGATGTCCTCAAACATGGTGAGTCGGAGTAATTTTCACAAGATCACCACCGCACCGCCGTCAAAATAAAGGATGGTTCCTCGATTCGGATTTACACGGTGGAATAACCACGATATCTGAGAATTGGCGAAGCGGTTTATGGTATTTACAGTTTCTATGACTTGTTTGCTTGTTGTCGTTGAATAATAGATAGGACCTTGATCCAGGACTTTGCCTGTACAGCCTGCCCGGCGAGGGCCGCGCTCGTTGCATTGCCCCGCGCCACGGCGGCCGCCGTCTCGCCATGCACCGCGATGAGGCCGTCGGCACGCAGGCGATCGTCCCCCTCCCCGGTCATGACCACCCCTTGCGCGACGATCATTCGGGGCTCACTCGGACAGCCGAACGAGATCGGCGAGGACCCCGGCGATCAACCTTTGCCGGCGGGGGTCCTGGGCATCGGGCGTCGCGCCGTAGAGCTCGATCAGATAGCGCGCCTTCGCCGCCGCCTCCGGCCACGTCAGTGCATCGGCGGCCACCATAAAGCTTTCGAGCTCGTCCTGCCGCGCGCGCAACGCCGTCTGATTGGCCTGAACCTCGTGGAGCAACCGGCGGATTTCGGTCTCTTTCTGAGCCGCCATTCCGCGATGCTCGTCAAGCTCCACCGGCGTATCCGTCATGCCCGGTTCTCCCGGTCCGCTCGGGCGGCCGGCCGCGGGACCTCGGGCGACCCCTGAAGCGTGCGACGGAACGGGCCCTTCAAGACAGCTTGCCGGTCATGGCTTCTTGGGTGCGGCGGCCGTGATCGTCGATGGCGCGGCGGCGGGTTTTTTCTTGGACGATTTCGGCTTTTTTTGCTCCCGATTACTGCGTTTTTGTCCCTTGGCCATATCGTGTTCCCCTATCTCAAGAGCGTTTTCAGGAGGCCCGGCTTCAGGAGAGTTGGCCGAGTTTTTCCGCGCAGGCGCCGACGACCGCCGAATCCGTCTTATCGGTGCCCGGCGTGGTTGCCCAGCCGCCCTTCTCGATCAGCGCGCGCTGGTCCCATGACTGAGCCTTCTTGAATGCGATGAGCGCTGCCGCGGAGTTGGCTTGCTGCTGGAATTTGTCGACGCAGATCGGCGACAGCACGGCGACGACCGCGCTTTCAGCCCGGGCGACGGCGAGACGCTCGGCGGTGCTGCCGAGGGTCCACCCCATGACAGAAAAGCCGACCACCGAAATCGCCACAGCCCCGGCGACCGCTCCCCAAATCGCCGGTTTAACACCTGGATGGATTTTCATCGCTTTTGCCTCGGTTTCAGGAGAACACGTCCCCCCGATCTGCAACCGCCGACGCGGCCCTGTTGAAAAAGTGCGTTTGTTATCCGGCGAGAAACTGCGGTCGCCGCCGCGCTGAGCCGCGGGCTTGTCGCAGCGCAGAATTATGCGCGGCAAATAGCTCTCGCTGTTTGGCCTATAACACGACTTTAATGTCGCACGCAAGTAAAATCGAAGTTAGAATGTGATTTGTGCAAAAATTTGTTTCGGCCTGATCGATCAGCTATTTAGGTTATCAAAAGTTCGCCCGGCTCAACCCCGGCATCTCCGCCCACCGGGATGCCTGCGGATTTGCGGCACGGTTCACCCGGATCCCGGGGATTCCCGGTTGGGCGACACATCCTTGCTACCGCGATCCCCGTGGCCACCGTAATCTGTCGCCACGTCAATAGTCGCCAAGGGGTCATTCATGAGCAGCACGGCATACGCCAACATCCTCCTCGAGCGGCAGGGTCCGGTCGGCATCGTCACCCTCAACCGGCCGCAGGCGCTCAATGCCTTGAACGCGGCGCTGATCGCCGATCTCGGCGCGGCCCTCGACGATCTGGAGGGCGACGGGCAAATCGGCGCCATCGTCCTCACCGGCAGCGACAAGGCCTTCGCCGCGGGCGCCGACATCAAGGAAATGGCCGACAAGACCTACATCGAGGCCTACCGCCAAGACTTCATCACCAAGGGCTGGGAGCGGGTCGCGCAATGTAGGAAGCCGGTCATTGCCGCGGTCGCCGGTTTCGCGCTCGGCGGCGGGTGCGAGATTGCGATGATGTGCGACATCATCATCGCCGCCGAAAATGCCCGCTTCGGCCAGCCCGAGATCAACCTCGGCACGATGCCGGGCGCCGGGGGCACGCAGCGCCTGGCGCGCTTTATCGGCAAGGCGAAGGCGATGGATCTGTGCCTGACCGGGCGGATGATGGATGCCGCCGAAGCCGAGCGCGCCGGCCTCGTCAGCCGCATCGTGCCGGCCGACAAGCTCCTCGCCGAGGCGATCGCGGTGGCGACGCGGATCGCCGGGCTGTCGCAGCCGGTCGCGATGATGGTCAAGGAATCGGTCAACCGCGCGTTCGAGACGACGCTCGCCGAGGGCGTGCGCTTCGAGCGCCGCCTGTTTCATGCGACCTTCGCCACCGAAGACCAGAAAGAGGGCATGGCGGCCTTTATCGCCAAGCGCAAGCCCGCCTTCCGCAACCGCTGAGGAGCACCTGAACATGGCCGGAATCGTGACCGCGGTCAGCCGCAGCCCGTCGCACAGCTTCACCAAGCCGAACGCCGACAGTATTCGCCTGGTGGCCGGGCTCGGGGTCGACGGCGACGCGCATCAGGGCGTCACGGTCAAGCATCGCTCGCGCCTCGAGCGCTTTGGCCACCTGCCCAATCTGCGGCAGGTGCACCTGATCCATGCCGAATTGTTCGACGAATTGCGCGGCACCGGGTTCGCGGTCGCGGCCGGGCAGATGGGCGAGAACGTCACGACCGGGGGGGTCGATCTGCTTGGGCTGCCGACCGGCGCGCGCCTCCATCTCGGCCCGGATGCAGTCGTCGAGGTGACCGGCTTGCGCAACCCGTGCCGCCAGCTCGACAAGCTCCACCCCGGGCTGATGGCGGCGACCCTGGCGCGCGATCCGGAAGGCAACCTGATCCGCAAGGCCGGGATCATGGGGATCGTGCTGGAGGGCGGCGAAGTCCGCGAAGGCGACCCGATCCGGGTCGAATTACCGCCGCCGCCACAC
>DATCQF010000355.1:0-1668 GCA_036569735.1 Allostellaceae bacterium
CGTCTGCCGTCCCTGCCGCTGCTGCGCCTGGCGACGCTGGCGAGCGGCGTCTTCTGCATCGCCGCCAGCGGGTCGGTGTCGGGCGCTGTTCCGCGGGTAGGCTTTATCGCCGCCGCGGTCCTCCTGATAACGTTGACATTCCGGCTCGATCGCGTCGCCCCCAACAATCTGTTTCCGCCGGACGCGCTGTCGCTCAGCGCGCCGATCGGGCTTGCGCTGTGGATCCTGGCGTTTCACGGCATGACGCAGACCTCGGTGTCCTTGTTCCTGCCGCTATTGCTGCAGGTGGTGCACGGGGTGTCGCCGTTCTTCATCAACGTGCTCAGCATCGTGATCTCGATCGGCTGGAGCATCGGCACCTTTTCGGTGTCGGGCTGGTCGGGGGCGCGCGAACGTGTCGCGCTGTTGAGCGGCCCGCTGATCGCCTTCACGGGCCTGGTATTGCTGACCTCGTTCGCGGTGTTGCCTGGGCTCGCGATGCTGGTGGTGAGCGCTTTTGTGATGGGGATCGGCATCGGGGTCTACAACGTGCACCTCGTCGCCCGCGCGATGGACAGCGCCGCCAGGGGCGAGCAGCGCAGCACCGCTTCCGCGCTCACTTCGGTGCGCTCGCTCGGCACCGCGTTCGGCGCCGCGATCGCCGGCGTCGTCGCCGCGCGCGAAGCCGAGCGCCTTAAGGCCGCCCGCGAGCGCTTCGACCTCGGCGGCAACCTCCGACCAGCTCCAGCTCTGCCAGATGCCGTAATCCTTCTCGCGCATCGCCGGCCGCTCGGGGCGGAGCCTGGCATGCTCAAGCAGCATTTTCGGAAACGTATCGAGCGCCGCTGTCGTCGCCGAGGGTGCTCCCGGCGCAAGGTGCGTCACAACGGCAGCGTCGCTCGTCATCCGGCGTCCTTCCCCAGCGCTGCCGACCGGTCTCCACCGGCTCGGCCGACCGCCGCGGTAGGTAGCGGGAGACGGGGCGAATGGTCAAGCTGCTCCACCGCCAGCGGTACGCGCTCCATTGTGGGCTCGAGCTACTGCTTGGCCTGGTGCGGTCGCAGCTGATCGCGATCGCCGGCGGCCAGGCGCCGCAAAGCGTCCCGCGCCGCCCGGATCACATTGCTCCAGTCGCCGGGAGCGGGCTGGCGAAATTGGCGCAGGTGAGGATACCAGGGACTGTCGTCTCGGCCGACGAGCCAGCGCCACTCGGTGTCGAAGCGGTTCAGAAGCCAGATCGGCTTACCGAGCGCTCCGGTCAGATGAGCGATCGCCGTATCGACGCTGATCACCAGATCGAGCGCCTCGATGAGCGCCGCCGTGTCGTCGAAATCACCTAGATCGGCGGTGAAGTCGTGCAATGCCATGCCACCCGGCGCATTCTTGGTCTGAGTTGCCGGTTCACCTTTTTGCAATGAGATGAAGCTCGCGCCCGATGCGTCGCCAAGCGGCGCCATCGTGTCGAGGGTGATCGAACGGTGACGGTTGACGGTGGCGTTCGGGTGCTGCCCGCCGGCCCAGACGAGCCCGACCCGCAGGCCATCGAGCCCGGCAAGCCTGCGGCGCCAATCGGCGGTGCGCGCCGGGTCTGCGGCCAGGTAGGGCGTCGCGGCTGGAATGGTGTCGAGCGTCGTCCCGAAAACGCGGGGCAGGCTCATTAGCGGACAGTGCAAATCAAAGGATGGCAGC
>DATCQF010000356.1:0-5234 GCA_036569735.1 Allostellaceae bacterium
CGGCAAAAGACCAGCTGTCGCCGCGCGAGGCCGCGCTCTTGCAAAGCCTCGACATCATGCCGGGGCAGGGCGTCGCCCACGGCCTCGACCTCGCCAGCGGCAATCCGATCACCATGCTGTTCGGCAAGGGCTATGCGCTGCAGACCGTGCTGTTCTGGGTGATCTTTTTCTGCAGCCTGATGAACCTCTTCCTGTTCGTCTATTGGCTGCCCGAGGTGTTGCACCTGACCGGGATGACCCCGGCGGGAGCGGCCCGGGCCACGAGCTTCCGCGAATTGGGCGCGATGTTTGCGGTGGTTTATCTCGGCCTCCTCATCGACCGCTTCGGTCCCGAGCACGCGCTCGGATGGCATTACGCCGCCGGCATCGTCTTCATCGCCGCGATCGCCCTCTTCGCGATGCCCTATATGCTGCTGGTCATCGTGATCTTCTTCTCCGGCATGACGATCATCGGCAGCCAGACCGGCGCCAACGCGACCTGCGGCAAGCTCTATCCGGCGCGCATGCGCACCAGCGGGCTCGGCTGGGCGCTCGGCATCGGGCGGCTTGGCGGCATCGCCGCGCCGGTCCTCGGCGGGCACCTGTTGGCAAGCGGCATGGCGCCAACGCACATTTTCCTCAGCGCCTGCCTGTTCGCCCTGATCGCCGCGGTGGCGACTGGGCTCTTGGCGTTTCGCGGGGCCCGCGCCGAAATCTTGACCGCTCAGGAGGCGGCAGAATGAAAGTCTTTGTCTTCGACCTCTTGGCTTATGACGCCAACCTCGACCACCTGAAAGAGGGCGGGCCCGAGCTGCCCTACCCGCTGGCGAAGCGGCATTTCGATGCCGCGACGGCGGTGCGCACCTATGAGGAGCACCTCGACGCCTGGGAGGCGCTCGACCGCTTCGGCTATGACGGGGTCGGCTTCAACGAGCACCACTGCTCGCCCTACGGGCTGATGAACAGCCCCAACCTGATGGCCTCGGCCGCCGCGCAGCGCACCAAGCGGTTGAAATTATTGATCTACGGCAACCTCTTGCCGTTGCACGAGCCGCTGCGCCTCGCCGAGGAACTGGCGATGATCGACTGCCTGTCGAACGGGCGCCTCATATCCGGGTTTGCCCGCGGCATCCCGCGCGAATACCAGGTCCACAACGTGAGCCTCGCCGACTCGCGGGCGCGTTTCGAGGAGGCCTACGACATCATCACCCGGGCCTGGACCGAGGAAATCTTCTCCTACGAGGGCAAATTCTGGTCCTACAAGGACGTCGCGATGTGGCCGCGCCCGGTGCAGCAGCCGCACCCGCCGATCTGGGTCCCGGTCATCGGCAGCAAGGAATCGATCGAGTTCGCCGGGCGCCACAATCTGCCGATCACCCCGGGGCTCGGCCGCGCCCGGGGCCTGCGCGACGACATCATCCGGTTTTACGCGGGCTGCCTCGCGCGCGCCGGCCACCGCATCACCCCCGACCATCTTTCGCTCGGCATCACCGCCTATGTCGCCGATTCAAAGGCCCAGGCGCTGAAGGAATACGGCCCGCACATCCTCTATTTCAACCGCACCCTCTTCAGCCACGGCAACTTCACCGAGGTGGAGCGGCAGCGCGAGAGCGGCTACGCCAGCGCCGCCTCGACCGATTACGTACGCCCGGAAAACCTGCGCGCCGCGGCCAATCTGCGCGAGGATTTCCGCAACATGACGATGGCCGATCTCGAGCGCCAAGCCGAAGAGATGCCGATGGGCACCGCCGACGAGGTCGCCCAGCGCATCATCGACGCCGCCGAAAGCGCCGGCGCCAACCAGGTCCAGCTCGCGATCAACAGGGGCTGCCTGCCGCACGACCTCTACATGGCCCAGATCGAACGCTTCGCCCGCGAAGTCCTGCCGCGCCTGCAGGCGCATGAAGTGAAGCGCGTGCCGGCGGCCGAGGAGGTGGTGGCGTAATCGTTTGGGCCCGCGGGCCTCCGGCCCGCATGCGGGCGGGACGCCCGCGGTCCGGTCGACTGAAACAAATCATCGCGGCGAGCCGGTCTGGACTGTGGTCTTCGGGGTGGTGCGTCCTTCGAGACAGCCGCTTCGCGGCTTCCTCAGGATGAGGGATACGTTTGATTTCACACACGAATAATCCTCATCCTGAGGAGCGCCCGGCAGGGGGGCGTCTCGAAGGACGCACAACGGCCGACGAGCCGGTGCCGGTTCCCACGATCGGCCTGGCGCGGATCTTCGCGGCGTTTCTGCGGCTGGGGTGCACGGCGTTTGGCGGCAACATGGTGGGGTGGCTGCATCGCGACATCGTGGTGCGGCGCGGCTGGATCGACGATCGGATTTTCTTCGCGGATTTCGCGATGGGGCAGGCGATCCCCGGCTCCAACGGGATCAAGATGACCGTGCAGATCGGCCAGCGGCTGCACGGCGGCCTCGGCGCGGCGGCCGCCCTCGTCGGCCTCCTCACGGTGCCGTTCCTGATCGCGGTGACGCTCGGCGCCCTCTATGCCGGGTTCGGCGAGCACCGCATCCTGCACGCGATGCTCGACGGCGTCGCCGCCGCCGTCGTCGGCCTCACCTTCGCCACCGGGCTGCACAGCGTCGCGCACGGTTCCCGCGGTCCGGCAACGCTCGGAATCGCCGCCGCGACGGTGCTCGCTGTCGGGATCATGCGCTGGCCGATGCTCCCGGTCTTCGCCGTGCTCGCACCGGTGAGCATCGGATTGGCGCTGCTCGACATACGCCGCCGCTGACATGCGCGAGGAACCGGAGGGCAGTCTCTTCGCGCTCGCCATCGTGTTCGCTCCGTTGTCGCTGTTGTCGTTCGGCGGCGGCAATGCGGTCCTCGCCGACATCGCGCATCAGTCGATCGCCCACCACTGGACCACCGAGCGCGAATTCTCCGATCTGTTCGCGCTGTCGCGCGCGACGCCGGGGCCGGGCTCGATGCTGGCGACCTTGATCGGTTGGCGGGCTGCCGGGATCCCGGGCGCGCTCGTTGCGACGATCGCCTTCTATCTGCCCTCGGCGCTGCTCGTCTTAGGCGCGGCGCGGGTGTGGGGACGCTGGCGCGGCTCCGTATGGCATGACGCGATCGAGCGCGGCCTCGCCCCGGTCGCCGCCGGGCTCTTTCTGTCGGGCGGGATCGTCGTGCTGCGCGGCTCGCCCGCGGGATGGCCGGTGTGGGCGGCGGCGATCGTCACGGCGGCGGCGCTCCTGCGCTGGCCCCGACTGCACCCGGTGCCGCTGCTGCTCGCCGGCGGCGCCCTCTTCGGGCTGGTGGCGCTGGGCGGCGGCGGGGCATGAAAACACCGGTCACGCTCGCCCCCGAGGATCTCGATTTCACCCGGCTGATCCGCGAGGGGGACACGCTCGGCTGGGCCGAGGCGACCGCCGAGCCGGTGTTCCTCACCCGGCTATTGAACCAGCAGGCGCCGCGCTGCCCGCCCTTCCGGGTATTTTTCGCGCTGGGCTTTGCCACCGAGTTCGCCGCCGGTCATCCCAACGTGACGGTGAGCGCGTTCGGCGGCGGCGGTGCCGGGCGGCGGTTTTTCGCTGGCGACGCCGGCAAAATCATTCCGGCCAACATCTCGGCACTGTGCGACCTCGTCGCCGCGGGCCGGCCGCGCATCGACATCGTGCTGTTGCAGGTCAGCGGTCCCGACGCGGCGGGAAATTACAATGCCGGCGTCGGCATCGAATGCCTGCGCGAGGCGATGGCGGGAGCGCGCCTCACGGTCGCGCAAATCAACCCGGCATTGCCGTGGACCTCCGGCGACACGCTGATCGAGCCCGGGATGATCGATATCCTGGTCCCCGCTTCCCACCCGGTGCTCGAACTCCCGTCACGGACGATCGGCAAGGTCGAGCGCGCGATCGCGCAGCATGTCGCCAGCCTCATACCCGACCGCGCGACGCTCGAGCTCGGCATCGGCCTCATTCCCGAAGCGGTGACCGGGGCGCTCGGCAAGAAGCGCGGCCTCGGTATTCATTCGGGCGCGATCGGCGACGGCGTCGCCGACCTGATGGCGGCCGGCATCGTCGACAACCGCCACAAGGAGATCGATGCGGGGGTCACGGTCACCCTGATGCTGATCGGCACAAGCCGGCTCTACGCCTTCGCCGACCGCAACCCGCTGATCCACATCCGCTCGCCGCGCTATACCCACGACGCGCTGGTGCTCGGCAATTTGCGCCGCTTTATCGCGATCAACTCGGCGCTCGAGATCGACCTCACCGGCCAGGTCAACGCCGAGACAGCACAGGGCCGCAACATCGGCCTGACCGGCGGCCAGATGGATTTCGTGCGCGCCGCCAACCGGGCCCCCGAGGGGCGCTCGATCATCGCCTTGCCGTCGACCAGCCGCGACCGCAAGCACTCGCGCATTGTCGCCCGGCTCGCCGACGGGATCGTCACGACCCCGCGGGCCGAGGCCGATTGCGTCGTCACCGAGCACGGCATCGCCGAACTGCGCGGCCGCACGCTCGCCGAACGCGCCCGCGCCCTCACCCTTATCGCCGACCCCGCCTTCCGCGCCGAATTGGAGCGCGCGGGCGGCCGGCTGGTGTAGCTGCGTGTTCAGCGGTGCCGGCGCGGCCGGGCAAGGACGGGCACGATGCCTGTCGGGGGCTCAACTGCGGCCAGGGCGGGCGGCAGGCTCGCAACAACCGCCCGCCATTCGGCTTCGCGGGCGGCAATCCGGTGTTGCAGCGCGCTCGCCTCGTCGAATTTGAACGCCGACATTGCGAGATCGTGCTGCGCCTTGAGCCTGGCCAGCTCGCGCTCGATTTCGACGAGGAGCGAGTGTTGTGTCTCCTCACTCTGGCTCACATGGCCCCCTTCGCCCGGCCTTCGCCGGGATGACAAGATCAGGTTTCCAGCACGATCTTGCCGGCATGGCGGCGCGACAACAGCGCATGCATCGCCGCACCGGCCTCGGCCAGCGGAAAAGTCTTCGCGACGACCGGACGGAGTTGCCCGGCCTCCCACCAGCGCAGGAGTTCGGCGAGGTTGCGGCTGACCAGCACCGGGTCGCGCGCCGCCTGGGCGCCCCACACGACGCCGATCACCGAGATGTTCTTGACCAGGATCAGATTGGCCGGCACCGCCTGGATGCGCCCCGCGGCAAAGCCGATGACCAGCATGCGCGCCTCCCAGTTGACCGCGCGCAGCGCCTGGTCGAAGGCATCGCCCCCGACCGGATCGAACACCACATCGGCGCCGAGCCCGCCGGTCAGTTCGCGCACCCGGTCGCGAATACTCTCGGCG
>DATCQF010000357.1:0-5036 GCA_036569735.1 Allostellaceae bacterium
GCCCAGGACGGCATGGGCGGCCTCGACGTAGCCCATCGCGATCGGCGCGCCGAGCGAGGGACCGAACCCGCCGCTGGTGACCCGGCCGACCGGATTGCCCGAGGGATCGAGGATCGCCGTGCCGTCGCGCGCCGGCGCCCGCCCGTCGGGGCGGATACCGACGCGCTTGCGGCTCGGCCCCTCGGCGAGTTGGCGCAAGATCGTCACCGCGCCGGGAAAGCCGCCCTCGGCGCGGCGTCGCCCGGCAATGGTCCAGGCGAGACCGGCCTCGACCGGATTGGTGGTCTGGTCGATGTCGTGGCCATAGAGGCAGAGCCCGGCTTCGAGGCGCAGCGTGTCGCGCGCGCCGAGGCCAATTGGCGCCACCTCGGGCTCGCGCAGCAGCGCTTCGGCGACCAGGGCGGCGTCCGCGGCTGCCATCGACAATTCGAACCCGTCCTCGCCGGTATAGCCCGAACGGGTCACCACGCAGGAGACGCCGGCGACAGTCGCCTCGGCCGCACTCATGAACGCCATCTGTTCAACGCCGTTGGCCACCCCGCTCGCAAGGCGCGCCAGCACCGCGGCGGCTTCTGGCCCCTGCAGCGCCAGGAGGGCACGCTCGAAATGCGGCTCGATCGCCACCGCCCGGTCGAGATGGGCGGTGAGATGCGCGAGGTCGGCCTCCTTGCGCGCGGCGTTGACGACGAGCATCAGCCCGTCATCCTCTCGCGTCGCGATCAGATCGTCGAGGATGCCGCCGGCCTCGTCGAGCAGCAGCGTGTAGCGCATCCGCCGCGGCGCCAACCCCTGCAGATCGCCAGGCACCAGGGCCTCCAGGGCACGCACCGCCGCGGCGCCGCGCAGCCTGATCTGGCCCATGTGCGACACGTCGAAGAGCCCGGCCCTGGCGCGCGTATGGAGATGCTCGGCGATGATGCCCGAACTGTATTGCACCGGCATCTCGTAGCCGGCGAAGCCGACCATGCGGGCGCCGAGCGCGATGTGCAGATCGTAAAGCGGGGTGCGCTTTAACGGCGCCGCTTCGGCGGGAACAGACCCGGCTGGACACATGGGGCGCACCTCCGGCATGCGGACGCGGGTTGCGCCCGGGAGATGCCCCCTCTGTCGTGGACCCTGAGAGATTCACCTCGGCCGGGCGTCTCGCACGACCCGGCCGCGGCTTACTCCTTCGGTGTGCCGGCAAGCCTTAAGGGCTCGCGCGCAGCTTTCCAGAGCGCCCTTCCCCCCACAGTCCTTTTGCCTGAGAGTTTCCGGGGCGGTTGCTCCTTCGGCGCCGCGCTCCGAGCTCAAGTCGGGGCGCGACCTCTCCTGCGGGCGTGCATACGGCAGCGCTTTGTGTAGCACCGCGGGACGGCGCAGGCCAGCGGTTAGGAGAGGCTGTATGCCGGGGGGTCCCGATCCTCGGGTGGCTCGTCGAGCCCATCTTCGGGAGTCTCCCGGATCTGCCGCGACGCGTCCATGCGCTCGTGCAGGACCCTGAAGATCTCGATCACCTCCGGCTCGATCGCACGATAATAGAGGACGTGCACCGGCCGCCTGACCCGTGACCCCGGATCGTCCACCCGGGCATGGCGCAGGTGAAAACTCCGGATGCCGGGGAGCAATTCATCGTGACCGCGAGTTACCCGGCCCTCCGGGTCAGCCGCGACCTGGCGCATCGCACTCGCAAGCACCACGGCGTAGCGGCGCTCGGCCTCAACGCCCCACTGCCTGGTGCCGGTCGCGAAAATATTCGCGATATCCATCTGCGCGGGTCGCGACAGACGGAAACGCGCCATTAGGGCTCATCTCGCGCTTCCACCCTTTCGGCTGGCCAGCGCATCGAGAAACCGGACGAGGTCGCTGTCCTCAATCTCGGTGAACTCTCCCTTTTCAAGGGCATTTGCACCAGCCCGGATCAAAGTGCGTAGCGTTTCGAGCTTTAGAGCATCTTCCTGCCGGCGCTTCTGGAACACGCGCAACGCGTCACAAATTGCTTCGTTGGCGTCCCGGTATTCGCCTGCCCGAACGACGCTCTCGATAAACTCGTTCTGCTCTTGTGTTATCACGATGTTTCGCGTTGGCACAATTCAATCCTCACGGGAACCGGTGCTTATTTAGGGTAAAATTTGTCGATGTCACCCTTAGATTAATCGAATCCTACATACGGCAACTTCATCTACCGCGGAAGTGCCGGTAGAAGTCGACGATTTCAGGGCTTTGCTGAAAACCGAGGACGATGTTGAGCCCGCCTGGAGAAACACCGGTGAGCGGGATCGTTTCCTCGATATGATCGGTCACCCCGGCGCGGCGCGAATCGGCGGGAATCGCGATATGGACCGGGAACGACCGCTTGCTGAGGATCGCCTGGTCGGGCCCGGTCACCGCGACGAAATATTGCACGTCGAGGCCGTCCGCCTTGCCGCCTGCCGGGCCACGCTCGCCGACGACGACGACATCGAGCGAGGCGCGCAGCGCACCGCCGGCGGGTTCGCATTTGGCCTCGACATCGCTCAAAATACCGTAGAACGCGACACCCATCGGCTGGCGTGCCGCGCCCGGCGCGAATACCGCGGTTTGCGCGAGCGGGCGCAGGATGGCGGCGCTCGGGCAGCTCGCCGCCGGCGGCCCGCTCGACGCGGTGGAAAAGGGCAGCCAGCTGCACCCGGAAAGCGCGACCAGGCCCGACAGCATCAGCACAACACGCGCGCGCGGCACCCTGCGATGCGGCCGCGGGCGGCCCGGTCCCCACCCTGACATGGGGGACCGATCAGATTGTGTTATGCGTGCCGTCGCAGAACGGCTTGCCGCTGGTCGCCTTGCAGCCACAGAACCACAGCTCCTCCGATTTCTCGGCGGTGAACAGCATCGGGCTGAGCCCGGTGTCCTTGTGCGAGCCGTCACAGAACGGCTGCTTGGCGCTGCGTCCGCAAGCGCACCAGAAGTACCGCTTGCCTTCCTCGACGGTGACGTTGTAAGGCGCTTTTTGCGCCGGGATCGGTTCGGCCATCTTTCTACCCTGCCATCGCCCTTGCTACTGTCCAGTACGCATCAGGCCAGGACACGACTTTAGGCGAGCCTCGCCTGCCGCACAAGCGCCCGGGAAGGACAATACCCACGGATGGCGGTCTACACCGAAATCGGCGACGAGGAATTGCGTGCCTTCACCGCGCTCTACGACATCGGCGAGGTGCTGTCGTGCAAGGGCATCGCGGAGGGCGTCGAGAACTCGAATTTCCTGCTGACCACCGAGCGCAGCAATTTCATCCTGACGCTCTATGAAAAGCGCGTGGCGCGCGGGGATCTGCCGTTTTTTATCGCGCTGATGGACCATCTGGCGCATCAGGGCGTGCCAAGCCCGACCCCGGTGCGGGCGCGCGACGCCGAGGCGCTGCGCGAATTGTGCGGCCGCCCGGCGGCGATCGTCACCTTTCTCAACGGCATGTGGCCGCGCCGCATCGAGCCGTTCCACTGCGCGGCGGTGGGTGGCGCGCTGGCGCGCCTGCACCTCGCCGGCGGATCGTTTGCGATGGTGCGCCCCAACAACCTCAGCGTTGCCGGATGGCGCCGACTCTATGAAGCCTGCCATCAGCATGCCGGCGAGTTGCAGCCGGGCCTCGCCGCCGAACTCGGCGAGGAACTCGGGTTTCTCGAGGCGGCATGGCCGCGCGAACTCCCCACCGGGATCATCCACGCCGACCTCTTCCCCGACAACGTCTTCTTCCGCGACCGCGAGCTGTCGGGGCTCATCGACTTTTATTTCGCCTGCACCGACTTTCTCGCCTACGACATTGCGATCTGCCTCAACGCCTGGTGCTTCGAGCCCGATCTCAGCTTCAACGTGACCAAGGCCCGCCTCCTCGTCGGGCATTACCGCGCCGCCCGGCCGCTGGGCGAGGCCGAGCTGGCGGCATTGCCGCTATTGGCGCGCGGCAGTGCGCTGCGCTTCCTCCTGACCCGGCTCTATGACTGGCTGAACCAGACCGAGGGCGCCCTGGTGCGCCCCAAGGACCCGATCGAATATCTCAAAAAGCTGCGCTTTCACCGCGGCATCGCCGGACCGGCCGCCTATGGCATCGATCCCTGAAGTCGAGATCTTCACGGACGGCGCGTGCAGCGGCAATCCCGGACCGGGCGGCTGGGGCGCCATTCTTCGTTACGGCGATACCGAGAAGGAACTTGCCGGCGGCGAGAGCCCGACCACCAACAACCGCATGGAGATGATGGCCGCCATCGCCGCTCTCGAGGCGCTGAAGCGGCCGTGCCGGGTGCGGCTCTACAGCGACAGCCAATACCTGCGCGACGGCATCACCAAATGGCTGCCGGGCTGGAAGGCGCGCGGCTGGCGCACCGCCGACAAGAAGCCGGTCAAGAACGTCGATCTGTGGCAGCGCCTGGAGCAGGCCGCCGCAACCCACCAGGTCGAATGGCACTGGGTGCGCGGTCATGCCGGCCACCCCGAAAACGAGCGCGCCGACGCGCTCGCCCGCGCCGCGATCGCCACCTCCCGGCCGCCGCCGGGTTAGGGTTCAGCCGGCGCCGGCCGGTCGAAATAGGCCTGCAGACGGGAGAGGCGCGTATCGGCGGCGCCGGCCTCGGCGAGCGGCGCGACCGGCGGCAGCTCCGGCCAGAAATGGCATGCGGTGGCGTGCCCGGCTGCCTCGACCAACGCCGGCTCCTCGCGCCGGCAACGCTCCTCGGCGAATGGGCAGCGGGTGTGAAAGCGGCAGCCGGAGGGCGCTGCCCCCAGGGCCGACCCGGGGCTCGGCACCTCGCCGGAGAGCAAGACCCGCGCGCGCCGCAGCCCCGGGTCGGGAATCGGCACCGCCGCCAGCAGGGCGCGGGTATAGGGATGACGCGGCGCCGCGAACAGCGCGCCGGCGGGGGCGGTCTCGACGATCTTGCCGAGATACATGACGGCGATGCGGTCGGCGACATGGCGGACGACGGCGAGATCATGCGCGATAAACAACAGGCTCAACCCGAAACGCGCCTTCAGGGCCTGCAACAGATTGATGATCTGCGCCTGGATCGACACATCGAGAGCGGAGACC
>DATCQF010000358.1:0-2649 GCA_036569735.1 Allostellaceae bacterium
CGCAGATCTGCAACATCTACGGCGCGACCGAAATCTACGGGAATTGCTGCGTGACGCCGTGCGACTGGCCATTGGAGCAGCGCATGGCGGGGCAAGGGCCGGCGCTTCCCGGGGTCAGCTTGCGCATCGTCGACCCGGAAAGCGGGCGCGCCGTGCCGGTGGGCGAAACCGGCGCCCTCGAAGTCGCCGGATACGTGACCCCGGGCTATTGCGGCGCCAGCGCCGAGCACAACAGGGCCGCGTTTACCACGGACGGCTATTTCCGCACCGGCGACCTCGGCTACGTCGACCAGGCGGGCGGCTTCCATTTCGCCGCGCGCGATACCGACATCATCAAGCGCGCCGGGATCAACGTCTCGCCGGCCGAGATCGAGAGCCTGTTGCTGCAGCACCCTTGCGTCGCCCAGGCGGCGGTGGTCGGGGCCGCCTGGGCCGAGCGCGGCGAGGCGATCGTTGCTTTCGTGGTGCCGAACCCCGCCTCGGAAATCACCGGCGAGGCGCTGCGCGCCCATTGCCGCGCCCTCGCCTCGAGCTACAAGGTGCCCGACCATATCGAAATCCGCGCCAGCCTCCCGGTCACGAAACCGGCAAGCTCTTCCGCCGCGCGCTCAGGGATGAGGCCGAGGGGCTGGTACGGGCCGGTTGATGCGATTTACAGCAGCGTCGTCGTCATACCGAGCACCAACCCGGCCTCGCTCAGCCGACGGTCGAGAGTGTATAGAGCCGCACCGTGGTCGGCACAGATTGCAAGGTGCAAGGCGTCACCAGCGCGCAGACCGATCGCGTGCTGATCTGCGAACCGGGCGGCGATGCGGAAATGAATGTCCGAAATAGGCAGAACGGCGAGGCTCTCCCTGCACAACCCGGCGAACCTGGCCAGAGCGCTGGCCCGGCCGTTCGCTTCGATCTGTCCAGTCCGCAGCTTGATCGACAGGGCCGCCGAGAATTCCGTTGCAACCCACTCGCTGATCGCGAGCTCGGCCGGCTCCTGATCGTCAAGCCAAGCCAGGACACGTGCGGTTTTTATCTCCCTCGTCAGCGCCGCAACGAGCAGCGAAGTGTCGAGGTAGAGCATCAATAACGATCTTCATCGCGCATCCGTCGAATGAAGTCGCCGGCGGATTCCTGCTGCATCGGCATGGCGTCCGTCATGGCGCGCAGCGCCGCGACATCGATCCGCTTGCGTGGGATTGCGACTGCGCTGATTTGTGCTACCGGTTTGCCGCGACGCGTAATGCACACGGGCTCGCCTGCAGCGGCTCGCTCCACCAGTTCGCTCAAATGCGCCTTGGCTTGGGCCAGACTGACTTGTCTCATCGCCATTACCTGACTATCTATTTGGTCACTTATAGCACGATTTGCGCGGGCTGACAAAGCTGGCGAGCGGTACACTCGCCCTTGGCGCAGCGCGTCGGATCAGCCACATAACTGCGGGCATAGGCGGAGCGGATGCGGATGAGGGCGGCAGAGGCCGCGGCGGCGGCGGCAACGGCAACCGTAGTCGGGCACGATTTCATTCGCGACATCATCGCGGCCGATCTTGCCGCCGGGCGCTGCACCGGCGTCGTGACGCGGTTTCCGCCCGAGCCCAACGGCTATCTCCATATCGGCCACGCCAAGGCGATCTGCCTCAATTTCGGGGTGGCACAGGAGTTCGGCGGGCGCTGCCACCTGCGCTTCGACGACACCAACCCGACCCGGGAGGCGCAGGAATACATCGACGCGATCGAACGCGATTTGCGCTGGCTCGGCTTTGATTGGGGCAGTCATCTGCACCATGCCTCGGACTATTTCGAGCAGCTTTATATGTGGGCCGAGCACCTGATCGGCGCCGGTCTCGCCTATGTCGACGACCAGCCGGCCGAGGCGATGCGCGCCGCGCGCGGGACCCTGACCGAGCCCGGCCGCGACAGCCCCTTTCGCGGGCGCGGCCCGGCCGAGAATTTCGACCTGTTCCGCCGCATGCGTAAGGGCGAGTTCCCCAACGGCGCCCGGGTATTACGCGCCAGGATCGACATGGCGTCGGGCAACATCAACCTGCGCGACCCCGTACTCTACCGCATCCTGCACGCCGCCCACCCGCGCACCGGGACGGCGTGGTGCATCTATCCGACCTATGATTTCGCGCATGGCCAGTCGGACGCGATCGAGGGCATCACCCACTCGTTGTGCACCCTCGAGTTCGAGGACCACCGCCCGCTCTACGATTGGCTGATCGAGCATCTGCCGATCCAAGAGCTGGTGGGGTCGTCGCGGCCCCGGCAATACGAGTTCGCCCGGCTCAACCTCGCCTACACCGTGCTGTCGAAGCGGTTTCTGACCGGGTTGGTCGAGGCCGGCCATGTCGCCGGGTGGGACGACCCGCGCATGCCGACCCTGGCGGGGCTGCGCCGGCGCGGCGTGCCGGCGGAGGCGATCCACGAATTCGTCCGCCGGATCGGGGTCGCGCGCGCCAACAGCCTGGTTGATGTTGCGATGTTCGAGCATGCGGTGCGCGAGGTCCTCAACCGCAGCGCGCCGCGGCGTCTCGCGGTACTGCTCCCCTTAAAGCTTACGATCGAGAATTATCCGGAGGGCCGGAGCGAGGAGCTCGAGGCGGTCAACAACCCGGAAGACCCGGGCGCCGGCACAAGGCACATCCCCTTCGGG
>DATCQF010000359.1:0-7503 GCA_036569735.1 Allostellaceae bacterium
CTGACGACAGCGAGGAAAAGTCGGGCGGCGGAGCCATCGAATCGTAGAATCACGATCGCAGCCCCCTGTCAACATCTTGTGGTACCCAGGTGCCTAGCCACTATCACCGCCAAGCCGCTACCCCAGGTGAGCAATTACAAAACAGCCTTCGCTGCACACCTCGGTATCACAAAGGATTCCCCCGTGGTTAAGCGAAGATCAGAAACTCCTCTATCTGGCGCGAGCGAGCGCAGCCGAGCGGGGTGTTCCAGCACCGACACCGAAACAACAGGCTCTGGATGAGGCTCGCGCAGAAAAAACGGCGAAGAAGGCGGCCGACCGTTTACAGAGCAAGAGATCCCGGGTCGGCTAAAGCAGGTGCCCGCTGCGGGTTGCCTTGGCGCGCAGATAGCGTTCGTTGTGGCCGTTGGCCGGGAAGGCGTGCGGGATGCGTTCGGTGACGCGGATGCCGTAGCGCTCGAGGGCGGCGACCTTTTCGGGGTTGTTGGTGAGGAGCCGCACCGCCGCGAAACCGAGCTGGCGCAGCATCTCGACCGCCGGCAGATAGACCCGCTCGTCGGCATCGAAGCCGAGCTGCTCGTTGGCGTCGAGCGTGTCGAAGCCGGCATCCTGCAGCTGATAGGCGCGCAGCTTGTTGACCAGGCCGATGCCGCGGCCCTCCTGCGCAAGGTACAGCACCACCCCGCCGCCGGCCTTGGCGATCGTGGCGATCGCGCCGCGCAACTGGTCGCCGCAATCGCATCTGAGGCTGGCCAGCACATCGCCGGTAAAGCACTCCGAATGGAGCCGCATCAGAACCGGCTCGGCCCGGTCCGGCGCGCCAATGAGGATCGCGAGGTGCTCGGTGCCGCCGTCGCCCGGGCGAAACGCAATGAGGCGGGCGTCCTCGGCGCCGGCGAGCGGGACACGCGCGTCGGCGACCCGGGTGAGACCGGCCATCGCGGCGCGCCGGGCTAGCACCGCCTCGGTGTCGACCGCGGCGAAATCGGTGCGCCGGCGTGCCAGCGCGGCCTCCGCCGGAGCGAGCGGCAGGACCAGCACGGCCGGCAGGAGCGCGGCGAGCCGGGCGAGCGCCACGGCGGCGAGGTCGCCGCCTTCGGCAACCGAAGGCTCGGGGCCGAGCCCGGGCGGCTCGACCCCGAGCGAGGCGGCCGGATCGGCGAGGTTGCGGATGACCGCGGCTGACAAATGCGGCGCCAGGGTGAACGATACCGCGCCCGAGAGCGCCCCCGGGGCCGCTTCGCGCCGGGCAAGCCCGAGCGCGACGGCACGGCGCCGGGTCAGCACCATGCGCAGCTTTCGGTCCGACACCGCGCGCAGGCGGGTCAGATTGTCGTCATTGACAAACTCGGCGGCGAGGACGAGCGCGGCGTGACCCGGTCCGGCGAGCAGCACCGCTTCGCCGCGGCGCAGCGCCACGATCGCCGCGTCGAGCGCGCGCCCCGCAAAGCCACCCCCGGGCATCGATGCGATCAGCCGTTCAACCACAAGCCACACCTCTTACTGGCGGCGGCATAATAGGCCGCATCGGCCGGCGTGCCACCCATCTCCTGCGCATGACTGCCGCGCCGGCCCGAGCGCCAGGATTGAGCGCCGTCAGAAATTTTCCAGGCTCAGCACTTCGTCGTCATAATCGTAGGCGAAGATCTCGGCGTGGCGGCCCCAGTTGATCACGGTGTCGAGCACGCGTTCGGCCTCCTCCTCGGACAAGTGATCCTCGAGTTCGCGCAGGAAGCGGGCGGCCGGCGCGCGGTGCCCCGGGCGCTCGTCGAGGACGCGGCGGATATGGGCGGCCAAGGGCACGTGCTTCAAGACCGCGTCGGCGAACATCTGCTTCCTGGTCAGCATGTCGGCCGCCGCATAGCCCCGCCCGCCCGCGGTCAGCTCGATATCGCCGGCGCTGACCAGCGCCCAGCCCAGCAGCTGCAGGAGTTCGATCAGCGGGAACAATTCGTCCATCACCAGGTTTTCGCCGTCGGCGAGCTGCGGCAGGTCGGCCCGCCCGCTGTAGGGCGGCTCTTTCAGCATGTCGATCAGTCCGGAAAGCTGCTGCACCGCGGCATCGGGCAAGCGGTAGCCGAAACCGATCGGCTCGGGCTTCGCGCCACGCCGCCCGTCGCGCCCGGGAACCGTCGTCAACAGCGTGTAGACCTGGTCCATGATCAGACGGAACGGCGCGCTTTCGGGGGAGCGCGGCCGCTGCAGCGCGACCGGCAACTCGGCGCTGATCCGCCCGGGATCGCTGCTGAATATAAGGATGCGGTCGGCCATCTCGACCGCCTCCTCGATGTTGTGCGAGACCATCAGGATCCCCTTCGTCGGGATCCGGCTTTGCGTCCACAGCTCCAGGAGGTCGTTGCGCAGGGTCTCCGCGGTCAACACGTCGAGCTGCGAGAACGGTTCGTCCAGGAGCAGGATGTCTGGGTTGACGACAAGGGCGCGGGCAAAGCCGACGCGCTGCCGCATGCCGCCCGACAGCTCCTTGGGATAGGCGCTCTCGAACCCGTCGAGGCCGATCAGGTCGATCGCGTCGACCGCGCGCCGGCGCCGCTCGGCGGCGGAGACACCCTGCGCCTCGAGACCCAGCTCGACGTTGCCGAGAACGGTCAGCCAGGGAAACAGCGCAAAGCTTTGGAACACCATCGCGACGCCCTGCACCGGGCTGGTGACCGGCCCGCCGCGATACTCGACCCGGCCTTCGCTCGGGGCGACGAGCCCCGAAAGGGTGCGCAGAAAGGTCGATTTGCCGGAACCCGATTTGCCGAGGATCGCGACGATCTCGCCCTCGCGCAGCACGAAATCGATATGTTCCAGGACCAGCCGGCCGATATGGTCCGGGGTGCGATAGGTCTTGCTGACCGCGAGGGCGCGCAGCAGCGGGGCCGCCAGGCCGTTTGGGGCGCCCGGAGCGCTCGGTTCGGTGACGAGGTCGACCATCGCAACCGCCTCAGGCCAGCGTCGCGGCGTCAGTCGAGCCGCAGCCGTTCGGCCGCGAGGTCATAGAGCCGACGCCATAAGAGGCGGTTGAAGGCGAGCACATAAAGACACAGGACCCCGATCCCGAGGGCGATCCGGGCGGCGTCGCCCTCGGCCGTGTAGCGCGTGATGTAGGCGCCGATGCCGGTCGCGCGCAAGGTCGTATCGCCCCATTGCACGACCTCGGAGACGATGCTGGCGTTCCACGAGCCGCCGGCCGCGGTGACCGCGCCCGTGACATAGGCCGGAAAGATCGCCGGCAGCATGACCCGGCGCCACCACAACAGCCGGCGCACCCCGAGATTGCTGGCGGCGAGCTGCAGTTCGGCCGACAGCCCCGTGGTTCCGGCGATCACGTTGAACAGGATGTACCACTGGGTCCCGAGGATCATCAGCGGGCTCAGCCAGATCTCGGGGTCGAGCCGGAAATGCAGAATGAGGACGACCGCAGCCGGGAAAAACAGATTGGCCGGAAACGCCGCGAGAAACTGCACGACCGGCTGGGCCCGGTCGGCGACATGGGGGCGCAGCCCGATCCATACCCCGATCGGCACCCAGATCAAGGAGGCGACCGCGATCAGCACCAGCACCCGCGCGGCGGTGATCAACCCGAGCACGAAAACCCAGCCGATCTCGGCTGGTGCGACGCTCGCCCCGACGAACAGCATGATCCAAATGACCCCGGCGCCGGCCATCGCGAGGAGCGCCAGGTCGAACAGGCGCTCGAACAGCCGCGAGCGCCGGCGCTCCGGCTGCCGCTGCGGCGCTACGCGGTGCAGCGCGCCGACGGCATGGCCGATGGCGTGATCGACGGCGCGGTTGATCGCCAGGATGCCGGTTTGCGCCAGGTCGAACAGCCGGGCGCGCTGCAGCACGATCAGAAACCACGGACGGGCGTAGTCCTCGTCGGCGCGCGGGTCGCCGATGAATTTGCGCGACCACGCCAGAAGCGGCCGGAACAACAGCTGGTCGTAGAGCAGGATGACGACGAGCATGACCATGACGGCGTAGCCGATCGCAGCGAGGCTGCGCTGTTCGATCGCGGTGGCGATGTAGGAGCCGATGCCGGGCAACAGGATGGTTTGGCCGGCAACCGTGATCGCTTCGGTCGCGACGACAAAGAACCAGCCGCCCGACACCGACATCATCATGTTCCACACCAGCGCCGGGACCGCATGCGGCACTTCGAGCCGCCAGAAGCGCTGCCAGGTCGACAGGTGATACATCCGCGCCGCCTCGATCAATTCGACCGGCACGGTGCGTAAGGACTGGTACAGGCTGAATGTCATGTTCCAGGCCTGCGAGGTGAAGATCGCGAAGATCGCGGCGCATTCGACGCCGAGCAGCCGGCCGGGAAACAGCGCGATGAAACCGGTCACGGTGATCGACAGGAAACCCAGGATCGGCACCGATTGCAGGATATCGAGCACCGGGATCAGGATCTTTTCGGCTTGCCGGCTCTTCGCCGCGAGCGCGGCGTAAACGAGGCTGAATACCAGCGAGGCGACGAGCGCGGCGGCCATGCGCAAGACCGTGCGCAGCGCGTATTCCGGCAGGCGCCACGGGTCGAGGCTGATCGGCAGCGCCTCGCCGATGGCATAATGCGCGCCCATCGCCATGCCGCCCCAGGCGACGAGCGCGAGCAGCCCAAGCACCAGCGGCAGCGCGATGAGGTCCCACGCGTTGGGGCGCAGCCGCGACGGCCAGGCGATGAGGGGCAGGCCCCAACGCTGTTCCATGACCCGATGCTGCCGGTTGCGCGCGGAGGGCTACCTCTAACCCAGAGCCCTCGCCGCCGCGAGCGGGAAATCGCCAGGGTGCCGTTGGCCGGGGCAGGCGCGGCTACGGACAGCCGTTTTTGCGAATTGCGCCGAGCCGGGTTATTCTGCATCCGACGGACGCCGCCTGGCGGGGCCACATGACAGAGGCCACATGATTGCGCGGGACGAATGATCCTCGATCTTGAGCGGCTGCGGGCCGCACCGCTGTGCCGTGACCCGTTCGATTTCGTCATCGTCGACGATTTTATCCGGACGGATGATCTGCCGGCCGTCCTCGCCGATTTTCCACCTGTCCGCTCGCACGGCAGCTTTCCGCTTGGCGCGCTCTCCTGCGGCGCGGCATTCGGCGCCCTTGCCGATGAGCTTGAAGGCGAGGAATTGCGCTGCGAGATCGAGGGGAAGTTCGCGATCGATCTGGCCGGGCGCCCGACGATGATCACGGTGCGCGGCAAGAGCGACGGCAAGGACGGCGGCATCCACACCGATTCGGCGACAAAGCTAATCACCCTGCTGCTCTATCTGAATCCGGTCTGGGAAGAAGCAGCCGGCCGGCTCCGCCTGTTGCGCCGCGCCGACGACCTGGACGACTGCGTGGCGGAGATCGCTCCGCTCGCCGGCACGATGGTCGCCTTCCGGCGCAGTGCGGCGTCATTCCACGGCCATTACCCGCATCGCGGCGAGCGGCGGGCGCTGCAGCTCAATTGGGTCACCGACGAGACGGTGGTGCGCCGCGAACTCGGGCGCCATGCCTGGTCGGCGCGCCTGAAGGCGCTCAACCCGTTCGGGTGAGATGTCGGCGCTCGCCATGTCGCTACAGCCACACTATTCGCCAAAACCCCCCGGGGCGCCAAATCCCATTGGCAAGCACTGCCGCGGCGCGGTAACCTGCCGGTGAATTCGAGGGGCCGGCATGAGCGCATTCGGAGACAGCAGAAGTTGATCATCGCCTCGCGGATCGCCGCGCTCGCTGCCGCCGCCGGTTGCGCCGCCCTGCTAGCCCTCGCGCCCGCTCCTGCCGCGGCACAGGCCAAGCTTGTCGACGAGGTCAAGGTCGGCGTTCTCGCCCACGATGTCGGCTTCCTCGGGCATCACGTCGAGACCGGGGCCGACGTCAATCTCGAGATGCTGTTCACTCCGCCCGATCTGTTGCGGATCATCGGCTCGCCGCGGCCCCATATCGGCGCCGACATCAACACCGCCGGGAATACCAGCGACGGCTATTTCGGGCTGACCTGGGGGATCATGCTGATCCAGAGCCTGTTCAACGCCGGTGACGGGGTCTTCCTCAATGGCAGCCTCGGCGGCGCGATCCACGATGGCTCTCCCTTGACCGGCGCCACCGCGCCGCCCGGCGAGAAGCTGCTGGGCTCGCGCATCCTGTTCCGGGAAAGCGCCGAGCTCGGCTACCAGGTCAACCCGACGGTCAGCGTGTCGGCGCTCCTCGATCACATCTCGAACGCCAACCTCGCTCCGCGCAACGCCGGCATAACCAGCGCGGGAGCCCGGCTCGGCTTCAAATTTTAGGCACTCGCGCGAGCTTCGGGGTTGCTGCGCTGCTGCATCCGCGCGCGATGCGATGTCAGGGGGTGATGCCGGGCGGCAACCCCAGGCTCGCTGTGCCGATCGCCGATGGCCTCGATTTGCCCGGCATCTCAAAAATATCGCCAAATATGTTGCAGTCCGGCCACGCTGCGACGAAAACACCACGAAGCGAACAAAGCGCGCTTGATCGCCGCGATACGCGCAATATCATGCACCCAGAGGAACGCGTGTTCTTCGCGCGGACGATTGCAACTTTTGACGCTTGGGGGAGCAATGACCAGAAAGCGGACTATCGCCACCATGGCGGCGCTCGGCGGGTTTACCGCCGCGATAGCGCTGCTGTCGGGCCTGCCGGCGGCCAAGGCCGACGAGCTGGGTGATTTGCGCGCCAACCAGGAGCTCCTCCAGCACCGCCTGGACCAGCTCGCGCAAGCCGGCAATCCCGGGGCCGGCGCGTACATAGGCCCGAGCGGGGGCGGCCCGGTCGGCGTGCAGACGGTGGGCGGCAGCTTCCCGCGCTCCTTCCTGATCCCGGGCACCGACACCTCGATCCGGGTCGGCGGCGCGATCACCGTCAACGTCATGTACTTCTTCGACGGCGGCAACCCGAACCAGACGACGAATACCACGACCAATTTCGGCAATAACGGCGCGCTCAATACGGCGCCGCTGCACGTCCACTTCGCGCCGGCCGTCGGCGGGGTCTTCCCGAAGGCCCCAGACCCGGCACGCTCGCGCAGCGGCAGCCTGACGTTCATCTCGCCGCAGCAGTCCAAGGTCAATTTCGAGACCCGCACCCCGACCGCTTGGGGCGAGTCGCGAACCTTCATGGAGTTCGACTGGGCCAACGGCAACCAGTTCGTGCCCGGCAACAACGCGGGGCTCTCGACCGACAACCTCGTGCCGCGGCTGCGCTATGCCTATGCCACCCTCGGCGGGTTGCTCGCCGGCCAGGCCAACTCGAACTTCTCCGACGGCGACGCCAGCACCGACAACATCAATTTCGGCGGCAATGTCGGCGATCCGGGCGTCACCCGCATCCCGCAGGTCCGCTATACGATGCCGCTGGCCGGATGGGGCATCGTCGGCGCCCTGTCGGTGTCGGCGGAAAATCCGGAGACCGATGGCTTTACGCTCGGTGGCGGGCAAATCGCGGCGGACGCGACCGCCGTGGCGCCGGCGGTCTTCTTGAACCCGTTCAAGT
>DATCQF010000360.1:0-3753 GCA_036569735.1 Allostellaceae bacterium
AACCATTCCGCCTCGGTCAGCTCGACCTCCTTGACGAAGGCGTGGAGGTGGTTGATCAGGCTCAGCATGATGCGGCGCAACCGCGGGTCGGCCGTCGCGGAAAACCGGGCCAGGACCTCGGCGGTGATGTCGTCTTCGGTCTTGTTGCGCGCCTCGTTCGGTCCATTGGGCTGTACCTCGGGCATCGCGCTGCCTCCCATGCTCCAGCCGGCCCGACACCGGCCGGCTTGCGGCCTCGACTATAGCTCATACCGGCCGCCGGGGCATCGCCCCAGCGCGATGTCGGGTTCCGTATTCCGGGATAGCCGGCCGGATTGATCCCGATCAAGGAATCAGCCGAAGCACACGGCTAGGTTGCCGCGGCTGGCGGGCCGACCTGGCCCTTGCGTCCAGCCTTGCGCCAAGTCTGCGCCAACGGGGGAACCCGGCGATGCCCGCGATCGTGACCTTGACGATGAACCCGGCGCTCGATGTCGCGACCGCGACCGACACCATCGTGCCGTCGACCAAGCTGCGCTGCGAGGAACCGCGCTACGATCCCGGCGGCGGCGGGATCAATGTCGCGCGTGCTGTGCACATGCTCGGTGGCGACGCGCTCGCGGTGTACCCGGCCGGCGGAGCGTCCGGCGAGATGATCCGTGGGTTTCTCGAAAAGGAAGGCGTACCGCAGGCGGTCGTGCCGGTCGCCTCAATGACGCGGCAGGGCCTGGCGGTCGTCGAGCGGCAGAGCGGGAAGCAGTATCGCTTCCTGCTGCCCGGGCCGCCCTTGGGCGCGCATGACCGGGAGCGCTGCCTCGACGCGCTCGCGGCGCAGGCGAAGGGCGCCGTCTTCATCGTGGCAAGTGGCAGCCTGCCGCCCGGCGCGCCCGACGATTTTTATGCCCGGGTCGCCCGCCTCGCCGGCGATTGCGGCGCCCGGTTCGCGCTCGACAGCTCGGGCGACGCGCTGGCCCGCGCCGGCGCCGGCGTTTTTCTGATCAAGGCCAGCCTGCATGAACTCGAACACCTGCGCGGCGCGGCGCTCGCGGGCGACGAGGCGCAGGACAGCGCGGCGCGCGCGATTGTCGCCGAGGGACGTTGCGAGGTTCTCGTCGTGTCGCTTGGGGCCGAGGGCGCATTGCTCGCCACGGCAAAGGGCAGCTGGCGCTTTCCGGCGGCGCGAGTGGCGGCGCTCAGCAGCATCGGGGCCGGCGACAGCATGCTCGCCGGCATGCTGGTCTCGCTGGTGCGCGGCTGGCCTCTCCAGGATGCGCTGCGCTTCGGGATTGCCGCGGGCGCCGCGGCACTGTTGCGACCCGGCACCGAGCTGTGCCGACGCGAGGACACCGAACGGCTCTACCGCGAGCTTGCGGCCTAATTCCCTCGGTCGGTGGGGCTGCGCGACCGCGGCGGAGGATTTGGGCCGCCCGCAGTAGCCAAGCCGAGGTGGCCATCGCGCACCGGGCGCGTTAGCATTCCTGGGGCGACGCCGTCGACGGCGTGTCGCGGCGCGGTGGTTGCCGTTTCGCACGAGCGCCCCGACATCATCGTGTTAATATCGACTTGCCGGCAGTAAGTGTCACCGGCCGCAAAAAGCCTGAGCGATTTGGGGAGCGAGATGTTGAAATCCAGAATTCTGGCCTGCTTGGTGGCCCTATCCGCCACCCTGGCCGCGCCGGCGGCGATCGCACAGACCGCCCCGGACTACGCTGCAATTGTCGCCGCTCCCGACCGAAGCGACGCGGATCGCAAGCTCGACACCAACCGCGCGCCGGCGCAGTGGCTTGCGTTCATTGGCGCGAAGCCCGGTATGAACATCCTCGACATCGAGGCGGCATACGGATGGAAAGCGGAACTACTGGCGCGCGCCGTAGCGCCGGGCGGCAAGGTTTATGCGCAAAATTCGGAAGCGGGCTTTGCCCGCATCAAGGATCGCCTCGAGCCGCGGCTCAAGACCGCGGCAGCCGCCAACGTCGTCTCGGTGGTGCGGCCATTCGAGGATCCGGCGCCAACGGGTATGCATGATTTCGATCTCGTGACGTTTTTCTATGCCTATCACGACATTACCAACCTTGGTATCGATCGCGCCAAAATGAATAAGGCTTTCTACGACGCGCTGAAGCCGGGCGGCGAATTGGTCGTGGGCGACTACTCGGCCAAGCCCGGTGCCGGCACGAGCGCCGCTCAGACCCTGCACCGTTCGGATGAAGCGCTGGTCCGGTCGGAGATCGAGGCGGCGGGGTTCAAATTGATCGGCCACGGCGATTTCCTCCACGTTCCCGGGGATGCAAGAGACGCCCACTCGCATTCCTCGCCTCAACCGGTAGCGGGAGTAGCCGACGACGTCTACGTGCTGAAATTCCGCAAGCCGGGCTGACCGCGAAACGCGCCGGCCCAAAAGGGTACGCCCGATGCTGATCGTCGATGGCCAGATTCATCTCTGGGAAAAGGGTGCGCCGTCCCCGCCGCACCGCCTGGAGCCCTTCTCCGCCGAGCAGGCGATCGCCGCCATGGACGAAGGCGGGGTGGACCGGGCGCTGATCCACCCGGTGCTGTGGGACCCGGATTCGAACGAATTGGCCGCCGAGGCGGTGCGCAAATACCCGGGCCGCTTCGCCATCATGGGGTGGTTCTATCTCGACGACCCGAACGGCCCGGACCTCGTCGCGCATTGGAAAGAGCGGCCCGGCCGGCTCGGCCTGCGCTTCTATTTCAACGAGCGGCACAAGCGCGAATGGATGACCGACGGGAGCCTCGACTGGCTATGGCCGGCGGCCGAGCGTGCCGGCGTGCCGGTGGCGCTCGCCTCCGCGCTGTTCCTGCCGGTTGTCGGCCGGATCGCCGAGCGCCACCCGGGGCTGAAACTCATCGTCGACCACATGGCCGTGCCGCCGGGGAGCCGCGGCGCATCCGCCTGGCGCTTCCAGCCCGAGCTCCTGGCGCTCGCCAAATACCCCAACGTCGCGGTCAAGGCGACCGGCCAGCCCGGCTACGCCGAAGACGCCTATCCGTTCCGCAGCTTCCACGAGCACCTGCACCGCACTTTCGATGCGTTCGGCCCCAATCGGATGTTCTGGGGCACCGACATCACCCGGATGCCCTGTTCCTGGCGGCAATGCGTCACGGTGTTCACCGAGGAACTGCCGTGGCTCAAGGGCCGCGACCTTGACCTCGTCATGGGCGAAGCCCTGTGCAACTGGGTAGGCTGGCCCCTCCCCGGCTGAACGCTTCTATCGGCAGGGGCCGCAACTATGACGATTTTTGCGCTGCCCCGCGACGCGTAGGGTAGATGGTTCCTCTTGTCGCAACGGTAATCGGTTCAGCGCCGATAGCGGAGTTGCCCGAACGCCTTGTTGGCGTCAGGTGCGCGCCGCAAGCGGACAGGGGGATGTCCCGGTCGATGTTGAAATAGGAGGGCAGGCGTTGCTCGCCTTGTCCCGCACGCTGGAGCGGCCAATTGGCCGCTCCAGCTGGCAGGGCTTCGGCGGCGTACCGCCGGGGGTACAATTCAAGCTTTCTCAACGTCGGCCTGGGCGTACCGGCACGATGCCGGGCGTCGGGACCGTCCGCATGGGCACGGTCCCCGCCGGCCGCGCGCCGAGGAACGTCACGTTGCCGTATTGGCCGTTGTGCCCCGGATACGTGTACGGCTGCACGCCGCCGAGGAACGTCACGTTGCCGGATTGGCCGTTGTGACTCGGCAGGGTCGTGGGCGGCGCGCCGAAGAACGTCACGTTGCCGGATTGGCCGTTGTGGCTCTGGTACGTGTAAGCC
>DATCQF010000361.1:0-6065 GCA_036569735.1 Allostellaceae bacterium
GATGTGACCGCTGCGCCAACCGATCTGCATTGGCTGACGATCGCCGATGCTGCCCGGCTGATCGAGCGCCGCCGCCTGTCGCCGGTCGAACTGGCCGACGCCTTGATCGCGCGCGCCGAGGCGCTCGACCCGCAGCTCAACGCCTTCCTGCTGCCGACCCCGGAGAAGGCGCGCGAACAGGCCCGGGCCGCGGAGCGCGAGATCATGGCGGGTGGGTATCGAGGGCCCCTGCACGGAATACCGTTCGGGCTGAAGGACATCTATGCGACCGCCGGGATCCGCACCACGAGCCACTCGAAGATCTGCGAGAACCTCGTCCCGACCGAAGATGCGACCACCGTCACCAAGCTCTACCAGGCCGGCGCGGTGCTGCTGGGCAAGCTCGCGACCCACGAATTCGCCCATGGCGGACCGTCTTTCGACCTGCCGTGGCCGCCGGCGCGCAATCCGTGGAACCGCGACCACTTCACCGGCGGATCGTCGAGCGGCGCCGGGGCCGCGATTGCCGCCGGCTTTGTGCCCGCAGCGCTCGGCTCCGATACCGGAGGCTCGATCCGCGGACCGGCGGCGCTGTGCGGCATCGTCGGCCTGAAACCGACCTATGGCCTCGTCAGCCGCGCCGGCGTCTATGCCAACTCGTTCACCTTCGATCATGCCGGCCCGATGACCTGGACGGTCGAGGATTGCGCAATCATGCTGCAGGCGATTGCCGGGCATGACCCCAAGGATCCGGCGAGCGCCGACCGCAGGGTCCCGGATTACCGGGCGGCGCTGACCGGCGATATCCGGGGATTGCGTATCGGGGTCGTGCGGCATTTGTACGAGGAGGATACCACCGTCGCGCCCGAGGTGCGGGCCGCCATCGAGGAAGCCTATGCCGTCTTCCGTTCGCTCGGCGCGACCCTTGAAGACGTGCGGATCCGGCCGGCGGCGGATTATTACGCGGTCAAGATCACCATCGCCGAAAGCGAGCAATACGCGATCCACGAGGAGGAGCTGCGCACGCGTCCCGGCGATTTCGGCGCCGATTTCCTCGGCCGGGCGCTGCCCGCGGTGCTCTACAGCGGTACCGATTATGTGCAGGCGCAGCGCGAGCGCCGGCTCATGCTCGCGCAGATGGCGCCGGTCTACGCCAAGTACGATGTGCTGGTGACCCCCGCGGCTGCGGGGCCGGCGCCCCGGCTCGGTACGTGGCGGACCATCAGCTTCTGGCAGAATTCGTCGCTGACGACGCCGTTCAACGTCACCGGCGGCCCGGCGCTCGCGCAATGCATGGGGTTCACGCCGGCCGGCTTGCCGCTGTCCCTGCAGCTGGCCGGCCGCCCGTTCGACGAGGCGACCGTGCTGCGCGCCGCCCATGCCTACGAGGCCGCCACGAACTGGCGGAGCCGCAGACCCAGTCTCCAACCCGGCGCAAATTTCTCGACCGAACCGCCGCCGGCTTTGCCGCCGGAGCCGGCCAGCGACCCCGCGACGCGCGACCTCGTCGTGGCGGCGTGCCGTCGTGCCGAATTGTCGCTGAACGAGGCTCAGATCGAGATGATCTGCGCCGCGGCGCCCTACGTCATGGCGATGACCCGGCGCCTCAGGCGGGAGCGGGATTTTCGCGAGGAACCCGCCAATATCTTCCAGTTCCCCGGCTGACGTCCCCGACCGGCGCTCGGAAGGGCCATGATCGCTGGACAAGCCCTCGCTGCCTGGGCCACTCTCGGCCGATGGACAGGAGCGAGTTCAGCGCGCGCGAGATCCTGGCCGGTGGGGCGCCCGAGGACGCGCCGGTCACGGTCAAGGGCTGGGTGCGCACAAGGCGGGACTCGAAGGCCGGCATCTCGTTCGTCCACCTGTCGGACGGATCGTCGTTCCATCCCCTGCAGGTGGTGGCGCCCAACACGCTGGCCAATTACGAGGCCGAGGTTCTGCGCCTCACGGCCGGTTGCGCGGTCGAGGCGACCGGGACCATCGTGCCGTCGCCGGCCAAGGGCCAGCCGTTCGAGATGCAGGCGAGCGCGATCAAGGTCATCGGCTGGGTCGACGACCCGGACACCTATCCGATCCAGCCAAAGCCGCACACCCTCGAATTCCTGCGCGAGGTGGCGCATCTGCGGCCGCGCACCAACGTCATTGGCGCGGCGACCCGGGTGCGCCACACATTGGCCCAGGCGATCCACCGCTTCTTCGACGAGAACGGGTTTTTCTGGGTCAATACGCCGATCATCACCGCCTCCGACGCGGAGGGGGCCGGGGCGCTCTTCCGGGTGTCGACGCTGGAATTCGCCAACCTGCCGCGCACCCCCGAGGGGGGGATCGATTTCGCGCAGGATTTTTTTGGCCGCGAGGCGTTCCTCACCGTGTCGGGGCAGCTCAACGTCGAGGCCTACTGCCTCGCCCTCACCAAGGTCTACACCTTCGGGCCGACCTTCCGCGCCGAGAACTCGAACACCAGCCGCCACCTCGCCGAGTTCTGGATGATCGAGCCGGAGATCGCGTTTGCCGACCTCGGGGACAACGCGACCCTGGCGGAACGGCTGCTGAAATACACGTTCAAGACACTGCTGAACGAACGCCAGGAAGACCTCGCCTTCTTCGACGAGCGCATCGAGAAGGGGCTGGTCGCGAAACTGGAGGGGATCGTCGGCTCGGAATTCGTCCGGATGGATTACGGCGAGGCGATCGAGGTACTCCTGCGGGCGAAGCAGAAATTCGAGTTTCCGGTCCAATGGGGCATCGATCTCCAATCGGAGCACGAGCGCTACCTGACCGAGAGCCACGCGAAAAAGCCGGTCATCGTGCTGAACTACCCCAAGGACATCAAGGCGTTCTACATGCGGGTCAACGACGACGGCCGGACCGTCGCCGCGATGGATGTCCTCGCGCCGGGGATCGGCGAGATCATCGGCGGCAGCCAGCGCGAGGAGCGCCTCGAAATGCTGGACGCGCGCATGGCCGAGCGCGGCATCGACCGCGAGCACTACGCCTGGTACCGCGATCTGCGCCGCTACGGCACGGTGCCCCACGCCGGCTTCGGCCTCGGCTTCGAGCGCACGCTCGCCTACTCGACCGGCCTCGCCAACGTCCGCGACGCCATCCCCTTCCCCCGCACCCCGGGCAACGCGCGGTATTGAGGCCTGCTGCGTCGGCGCTCGCGTCTTCGCAGACCCTGCAGCGGCAACCTCTGATTGAGCTGTTCCCTGACCGTTGGCTGCATCTGCAGGGAATTTGCAGCAAAAACACACGCCCAGATTGCGTCGTTGCGGATATACTCGTGAGTTTTCAACGCCTTGCGCGCCACCTCGCCGCGCGCCCCTGCTCCGTTTGCAGCCAGATTTACCGCGACATGCACCGTCACGCCGCCCTGCCCCGAATCCAGATTGTCAAAGGATACTGGGGGATTGTGGCGAATTTAGCGGCGCGCTGCGCCTCAAACGACGCATTCGCGCCGGTTCCGGTCGCGCGCGGAGCCGCTATCGAACCGCTCAAGTCGACCCACAGCCGTCGTTTGACTTAACCCCGTCCGGTGCCTGAACCCGGTTGTTTGCCCTCGCTCAGGCGCTACGGTTAGAGGCGGTTCAAAACCTCCCTTGACCGAACACCAGATACAAGATCAGGACGAGGAGCAGAAGACCGCCGATACCGATACCGCCGCCGTACCCGTAACGCGAATATCCGAAGCCGCCGCCTCCCAGCAGGAGGATGACCAGCACAATTACGATGATCGTTCCCATAATTCACCTCTCTCCCTTGGCAGCCGCGTGGTCGAAGATTATCGCTGAAACCCTCGATCTCCTATAGGTTGCGCGCATATGTCCGACTTCCGCGCGATGAATCTGGTCCTCGCTCGGCATCGGCGATCGGCTGCCCGCGGCGCCGGTGAAGCCGTCGGGCGATCCCCGTCCGCGGCCAAGGCGCGGGGTTGCCCGCGACCTTGCGGCAGCACTTGGTCAACTCGGTAGACCTTCACAGCGGTCAAACCGCGTAAACCCGCTTGTCGAGTATAAACTCGGTCTCTCACTTTTCCGGCGGCCGAACGCGAAAGACGACCCTTACTTGGTCAACTTGTCCTTGATATCGCCGGCAGTATTCTTGAGATCGCCGACAGCGTTCTGGGCTCCCCCTTCTACTTTGTCGACCTTACCCTCCAACTCCAGCTTGGAGTCGCCTGTAGCCTTGCCGACGGTCTCCTTGACCGAGCCCTTGAGCTCTTTACCGGTTCCCTCAATCTTATCCGTCGTGCCTTGCGCTGATGCGCTGCCGGAGAGAAGGGCGACGCTGATCATTGCTGCACCGGCGAGAATTAGCACTTTCTGCATGTTTTATTTCCTCGGCTTTCGTGGTCATAAATTCCGTAGCGTTAACAGCACGGGTGCCACTGCGGTTCCTTTGATCTGGATCAAATGAAAGGTCACCGGCCGCCTGCGAAGCGCGGGGCCGAGGTTCCGGTTGCCACCTTTCGGGCGCTGGCTCATCATGGCGCACCCCGACCGGCCCCGGAGGGACGCTGCCATGATCACCTCGCCCAACCTGCCGCCCGAGATGCAGCGCGAGATGCTGCGCCGGATGCTGACGATCCGCCGTTTCGAGGAGCGCGCCTCGGCCGATTACCTCGCCGGCAAGATCTACGGCGTCGTGCACTGCTATATCGGCGAGGAGGCGGTCGCCACCGGTGTCTGCTCGGCGCTGGGTACCGGCGACCGGATCATCTCGACCCACCGCGGGCACGGCCACTGCATCGCCAAGGGCGCCGATTTGAACCGCATGATGGCCGAGCTCTACGGGCGGCAGACCGGCTATTGCAAGGGCAAGGGCGGGTCGATGCACATCGCCGATTTCGAGATCGGCATGCTCGGCGCCAACGGGATCGTCGCCGGCGGGATTTCGATCATCACCGGCGCCGGCCTCGCCGCGCAGATGGAAGGGAAGGGCGGCGTCGCGGTGTCGTTTTTCGGGGACGGCGCGTCCAATGCGGGGCCCTTCCACGAATGCCTCAACATCGCGGCGACCTGGAAGCTGCCGATGCTCTACATCTGCGAGAACAACATGTATGCGGCGAACACCGCGGCCGCCGCGACGCATGCCTTGAGCGATGTGGCGGCGCGCGCGGCGGGCTACGGCATCCCGGGTGTCATCGTCGACGGCAACGACGTCTTCGCGGTCTATCAGGCGGCCAACGCCGCGGTGGAGCGGGCGCGCTCGGGCGGCGGGCCGACCCTCATCGAGTGCAAGACCTACCGCTGGCGCGGCCACACCGAGCGCCGGGGTCAGGCCGATTCCCGCGACCGGGCGGAGGTCGAGGCGTGGCAGCGCAAGGATCCGATCGCCCTCATCGAGCGGCGCCTGCGGGACCAGGGCGAACTCGACGATGGCGCGCTCCAGGGCATGGAAGGCGACATCATGGCCGCTCTCGAAGCCGCCGTCGCCTTTGCCGAGGCGAGCCCCTTCCCGCTGCCCGAGCACGCGACCGACGATGTGTTCGCGGCGTGATGGATTAAAAATGAACGCTTCATCGCAGAGGACGCAGAGGATTGGCAGAGGACGCGAAGCGGCGGAATCCCTCTGTGACCTTTGCGAACCCTCTGCGTCCTTCGCGTTAAAGCGTTAAAGCGTTGTTTTTGTTTTTCGCCTTCGGCGAGGAGCTACAGATGCGAGAGCTGACGTATAACGAGGCCGCGCTCGAGGCGATCGCCGAGGAGATGCGGAGCGACCCAAAGATCTTCTACATGTCGACGGACGCGCTGCCGCCGCTCCTGAAGGAGTTCGGCCCCCAGCGGGTCCGCGCGACGCCGATCACCGAAGCCGCGCTCACGGGCATGTCGATCGGCGCGGCCGGCTCCGGCTTCCGCCCGATCGTCGACTGGCGCCAGGTGACGTTCTGCTTTGTCGCGATGGACCAGATCGTCAATCAGGCCGCCAAGATCCACTACATGTTCGGCGGCCAGGTGACATTCCCGATCCTCTATCGGGCGGCGGTCGGGGGCGGCGGCCTCGTCGCGGCGCAGCATTCGCAGTCGCCCTATTCGATGTTCATGAACGTCGCCGGGCTGAAGATGTTTTTGCCGTCGACCCCCTAC
>DATCQF010000362.1:0-15871 GCA_036569735.1 Allostellaceae bacterium
GCTCTCGGGCGGGCGGGTCAATTGGGGGGCCGGGCGCGGCTTTGCCCGGGCCGAGTTCGAGAATTTCGGGGTGCCTCCCGCGGAGAGCACGTCGCGCTTTCACGAGACCGTGGAGATCGTGCTGCGCGCCTGGACCGAGGAGCGCCTCAGCTTTGCCGGCACGCATTTTCGTTTCGAGGATGTCGAGGTGCTGCCGAAACCGATGCAGCGCCCGCATCCGCCGGTATGGATGGCGGCAGGCTCCGACGCGGCGATCGGTTGGGCGGCGGGGCGCGGCTTCTCGATCCTGTTGAGCCCGCACGATTCGCCTCGCGACATCGGCAAGAAGCGGCTGGCTTACGCCGCGCGACTGGCGGAAGCCGGGTTTTCGATCGAGGGCCGCGATCTCCCGGTGGCGCGGCTGGTGGCGATCGCCGAGACCGCCGCCAAGGCTGGCGAGGTGGCGCGGCGCGGCGCGCAATGGATCGTCGATTCGTATTTCGGCGCGCAGCACCGCCCGGTCGGGGTCCCCGACCCGGCCGCGCCCGGGGTCGACCCGGTACAGCGCTACCTCGACGAGGTCATTCTCCACGGCACGCCCGAGGCAGTGCTCGAACAGATCATCGGGCTGCGCGAGGAAATCGGGCTCGACTATCTGCTGGCCGCGCCGCTCAGCCACCAGAGTTTCATGCTATTGACCGAGAAGATTCTCCCGCGGTTGCCGTGAAACCCTCTCCCGCACCGCGGGAGAGGGGGAACCGCCCGCGGCAGCGGGGGGTGGGTGAGGGTGCCTGGCGGTCCGGCGGCTCGCCCCCTCACCCCAACCCTCTCCCCCGATGGGGGCGAGGGGGTCATCGGAGCGCCGCCGCGTCAGATCCCTTCCAGCGTGTAGTCGTGGTCGTGGAAGACGACGCGGCGGCTGAAGCGCCATTGGCCGCCCTCCTTGACCAGTTCGCATTCGTAGCGGCCGGGTGGGAGTTGGCGGCTCTTGCCGTCCCGGGTGATCAGGACGAGGAGGTAGGCGCTCGCCCGCGCCCGCTCGCCGCCGGCGTCGATCTCGGCGGCGATGTTGGTGACCATGTGGCGAAACTGCGTGCCCGCGGCGCGCTGCGCGGCAAAGCGGCCGGCAAACGCGCGGATCGCCTCGCTGCCGGCGATAACCCCGATGACGGGGCTTTCGAGCGCGGCGTCCGCGGCGAAACAGTCGACGACGGTCTCGACATCGCCGTTATCGAGCGCCGTCGTATAGCGCACGAACAGATCGCTGATCGCCAGCCGGTCCTCGATCGAACCCCCGGCCATTGGGTTTATTCGATCGGGATGAACAGCGAGTGGCGGATCTTGCCCTCGACGTGGTCGGAGAGGTGGCCCTTGCCGTGGGTGTCCTCGACCAGGATCACATCGCCCGCGGCGATGAAGCGGCTCTCGCCGTCGCTCGCGGTGATCTTCACCCCGGCGTCGAGGTTGACGATGTATTGGCGGCGCGGCGCCGGGTGCCAGTCGACGTTGTGCTCGGCCGCGGTCTCGCGAAAGATCACCCCGGTCGCCGGCAGCTTTTTCGACAATTTTCTGCCGCGCCGGGTTTCGATCCATTCGACCTCAATGTCGCGGAAATGCGATTCGCCGGCGGAGTCGGTGTAGAGATTGTGGATCTTCATCGCGTTTCTCCCAAAAAAAGTGGGCTTATTCCGCCGCGCGCGCCGTCACGTCGTCGGCGAAGTGCGGCATCACCTCGGCGGCGAAGCGGCGCAGGCTAGTGCGGCCGCGCTGCCCACCGCCGGAGCCGCCGCCGTTGATCAGCACATAGCCGACCCCGGCGCGGCGCAACTCATCGAGCTTCTCGGCGATGTCGTCGGGCGAGCCGTAGATCGCGCTCGCCCGGTTGATCACGTCAGGGTCGCCGGTGGCGCGGTCCGGTCCGCCATGCACGGTGCCGTCCGGGGTCGTCGCAAGCTTCAGCTGGCGCACCCGGTTGGCAAGCCGGCGTTCGAGCGCACCCTCCTTTTCGGCGGCGCTGTCGGCGACGAAAAACGCGCGGGTGACGCCGATCTGCAGCGGGTCGAAGCGCCGCCCGCTGGCCTCGACCCCGGCCTTGTAGGCGGCCACCGAGCGGCCGACATCGGCGGGCGAGGCATACTGGCCGAGCAACAAATTGTAGCCGCGCTCGGCGACCCGGCGGACCGAGCTTTCGCCGCCGGCGCCCATCCAGATCGGCGGGTGCGGGCGCTGCGCGGTCGGCGGCTCGACGACGACCTCGTTGAATTGCCAATAGTGCCCGTGATGCGAGAACGGCTCGTTCGAGGTCCACGCCTTCAAAATGACGCCGAGGCATTCGTCGAAGCGCGCGTTGGCCTCCGCCATCGGCACGCAGAACCCGGCGAATTCGTTGTAGCGGTAGCCGTTGCCGATGCCGAAATCGAGCCGCCCGCCCGACAGCAGGTCCAATGTCGCGGCCTGTTCGGCGAGGAGCACCGGGTTGTGCCACGGCAGCACCATGACCGCGGTGCCGAGGCGCAGGGTCGAGGTGCGTGCGCCGAGCCAGGTCAGGAGGTTGATCGTCGCCGACACCTGGCCATAACCGGTGAAATGGTGCTCGACGACAAAGGTGCTGCGAAACCCGAGCGCCTCGGCTTCGACATTGTATTCGATGAAGTCGAGATACCCCTCGCTGCAGTCGAAATCGTCGTTGTCAGCGCTGGTAGGCCGCCGCGCCGCCGCGCTGCCGAACAGACCGAACTGCATGATCCCCGTGCTCCCTCTGCGCCGCTGCCCGAGAGAGTAGGGGCAATCGCGCGATGTTCAAAATACCGGTTGTTTATCGCTGTCATAGCGCTACGGCATGACGCGCTTGTTTTGGTCTGCGCCGCCCGTTATCCCTGGAGGTATGGCGCGTGTCATTTGGAGTCGCCCCGGCAATCCCACCCGCGCCGTTGCGACGGCACTCGGGATCTCACTGCCGCAATTGGGTGACGCCATCCACGCCATAAAGGAAGCTGTCGGACTACGGCCACGCGATAATGTTAGGATATGGGACGACGGCTCCGTAACGGACGATCGAAATGTCTGGATTGGCGACATCTACGACGAAATCTAAACCGGCGGCGTTGCGCGCCTACGCCAGCCTTCGTTTTCTCGGGAACCGGCTGGAGCCGGAGCGAATCAGCGCCATTTTCGGCGCAGAGCCGACGACGGCTTACCGAATAGGCGAGGTGTTCAAGCAGTCGCGCGGACATGAAGTTCGCGGTCGCACCGGCTTGTGGCTTCTCTCAACAAGGGGGCGCATCGATAGCACCGATCTGGAGGTGCATTTCGCCTACCTGCTCGGCGTGCTCTTTCCGGGCGGCGCCAAGAAGGTGGCGGAATCGGTACGCGCTTTGATGGCCGAAGACGGGTTGGAGGCGGATGTCGGCTGCTTTTGGTACGGCGAACACGGTGCCAAGCTGCCCGCGATACCGGACGCAATCCACGCGGCCTTCGCGGAAATCGGTGCGGTCGTCGAACCTGACTTCCATACCGATTAGGACGCCCGCCGCCGTTGCACCGTGCGGCTGCGCGGGGTGAGCTGGAGCCGGTTGTCGCGCTCGATATCGGCGACGACCCGGGTGATCGTGCGCACCATCGCCTCGCGCGCGAGGGAGGCGGCGCGGCTCACCCGGACGCCGAGGGCGAGGGTGCGGAATATTCCGCCCTCGGTGATGCGATGGGCGTCGATGAGGCCACGCGCGCATTCCCGCGCCACCGACGAATAGGGGAGGATCGACGCGGCGGCTCCGGCTTGCACCATCAGGCGGATCGTCTCGTGGTCGTTGACCTCGATCTCGACGTTGAGCTCGATGCCGCGCCCGGCGAGGAGCGCGTCCATCGCCGCCCTGAGACCGTCGCCGAGAATGAGCGGCGTCTGGCTCAGTTCGTCGCCGCCGACGATGCCGCACATTGGGCCGCCGGGCCTCGCCCCGGGCGCCGTCACCAGCACCATTTCCTCCGGCGCGAGGCGGGTTGAGACGATCAGGCGGCTGCGCGACAATTCGGAGAGGAGCGCCACATCGACGCGGCCGTCGATGACGAATTCCTCGAGCCGGACCATCCCGGCATGCATGACCTTCAATTCGACCCGCGGGAAATCGCGGCGCATCCGGGCGAACAGTTCCGGGACCAGGATCGGGCATAGCGTCGGGGTGATGCCGAGGATGATGCGCCCGCTGGGGTGGGCGTCCTGCGCCCTGATCTCGTCGCCGGTGCGCTCGACGTCGCGCAGGATGCGGATCGCGCTTTCGAGCAGCAGCTGGCCCGCCTCGGTCAGCCGCACGCCGCGGTTGGCGCGGGTGAAGAGGGCCACCCCAAGCTCCTCCTCGAGGCGCTGGACATGGCGGGTCAGCGCCGGCTGGGCGAGGCGCAGGTGCGACGCCGCGCGGGTGATGCTGCCGAGTTCGGCGATGCGGGTGAAATAGCTGAGGCTGCGCAGTTCCATGGCAGCGCACTGTACACGACCGAAGCAGTCATGCCGTAGCGTTATGGGGCGGATCAAACATCGGTATTTGCGCGATGCCGGCGGCCGGCCTAGGGTGGCGCACCGGTAGAACATCGAGCGTCGGGGGAGCCGCCCCAGGGAGCGAAAAATGGAATTCGGCTGGTATCATGAATTTCACCGCCAGGTGGAAGGCCAGAGTGACGCCGATGCGTTCGCGCAGGGCTTCGAGCAGGTCGAGGCCGCCGACCGCTGGGGGCTCGATGTGTTCTGGCTGGCGGAAATCCACCAGCAGGCCCGGCGCTCGGTGTTGTCGGCGCCGATGAATGTCGCCGGCCAGATCGCCGCGCGTACCAAGCGCATCAAGATCGGGACCGCGGTGCACGTGCTGCCGTTGACCCATCCGTTGCGCCTCGCCGAGGAGACCGCGACGGTCGATGTGGTAAGCCACGGGCGCTTCATCCTCGGCGCCGGGCGCAGCGGCAATCCGCGCGGTTACGCCGCCTATGGCGTACCTTATTCGGAAAGCCGCGAGCGCTTTTTCGACACGCTCGACATCCTGAAGAAGGCGTGGACCCAGGACAGCTTTTCGCACGAGGGCAAGTTCTACAGCTTCGACAACGCGCGCGCGGTGCCGCGGCCCTACCAGAAGCCGCACCCCGAGATCCGCATCGCCGGGGCGAGCGAGGACACCTTTCCGACGCTCGGCACGCTCGGCTATCCGCTGTTCGTCTCGGTGCGCAGCGCGTCCCTGTCCGGGCTCGCGCCGGATCTGAAAGCCTATCGCGCGGCCTACAAGGCGGCGGGGCACCCGGGGCACGGCCGGGTTTATCTGCGCCTCTCGATGCATGTCGGCGACGACGACAAGCAGGCCCTTGAGGAGGGCGAGCCGAGCATCATGGCCGGGTACAAATCCTTGATCACCCGGCTCGAGGGATCGCCCAATGTGCGGCGCCGCGCCGAACTCGAAGAAGTGCGCACGATCACCTATGAGCAGGTGGTGCGCGACAAGGTCATCGTCGGCGGGCCGGAGCGGGTGACCGACCGGCTCAAGCAACTGGAGGAGGAGCTTGGCATCGACGGCATCCTGTTCGAGTTGAATTTCGGCGCCGCGATCCCGGCCGAAATGATGATGCGCTCCTTGCAGCTGCTGTGCGAGAAGGTGATGCCGCACTTCAAGTAATGGCGGGGGGACGGCAATGGCGCGTGGTTATTGGCTAGGGCCCGGCTTCTGGCATGGAGTGGCGGTCGCCGTGATGCTCGCCGCGGGATCAGGCCCCGCCGGGGCGCAGGCGCCCGCTAGCGGGACCCCACCCCCGCCGCCGCCCACCGGCCCGGTCTACCGGCTCACCTATTTCGACGTCGCCCCGGCGGCGAGCGTCAAGACCGCCGGTCTGTTGCGCCAGTTCGCCGCCGCGACCAGGAAGCAGGAGGGCAGTACCGGGTTTCTCGCGTTGAACGAAATTGCCCGGCCCGGCCGTTTTGCCGTCGTCGAGGTGTGGCGCGACAGGGCGGCCGCCGAAGCACATGCGGCCAACTCCGCGCTGCGCGACCAGCTGCAACCGCTGTTTGCCAGCCCGTTCGATATCCGATCGAACGCGGGGCTCGCGGTCGCGCCGCCGCCGGTCGGCGGCGAGGCGGGCGCCGGGAGTGCCGCGGTTTATGTGCTGACCCATGTCGACGTGTTCCCGGCCGGCAAGGACCAGACCGTCGAGATGCTGAAAACCCTCGCCGCGGACAGCCGCAAGGACCCGGGCAATCTGCGCTTCGACATCCTGCAGCAGGATGGAAGGCTCAACTATCTGTCGATCATCGAGGCGTGGAGCAGCGCCGCCACGCAAGCCGCGCACACCATGGCCGAGCACACCCGCGCCTACCGCGCCAAGCTGCTCACCATGCAGGGCGCGCTCTACGACGAGCGGCTCTATAAGGCCATCCGCTGAGACGGGGCCATCCGCTAGCGCTAACCACCCAAACTCGTCATGGCCGGGCTTGTCCCGGCCATCCACGTGGATCCCCGGGACAAGCCCGGGGCAATCGCATTTGGCCTGCTCACTCCCTCCCCCATCAAGGGGGAGGGCTTTCAAATGCGATTGCCCTGGGGACAAGCCCGGGGATGACGGATTTAGAGGATGTTCAAAACTGGTCGGAATCTGCGTCAGGCGACGACCGCGATCATCTCGATCTCGACCATCCCATCGGGGTCGGCGAGGCGGCTGATCTGGATGGTCGTGCTGGTCGGGCTGGCGACCCCGAAATAGCGCATGCGCACGTCGGAATTCTTCGAGAATTCGGCGTAGTCGGTGACGTAGGTGTTGCTCTTGACTACGTCGGCCCAGGTCGCGCCGGCGGCCTTGAGGCAGGCGTCGAGGTTCTTGAAGGTCTGCTCCATCTGGGCCCGCATGTCGCCCTTGCCGACGAGGTTGCCGCCCTCGTCGCGCGCGAGCTGCCCGGCGACGTAGATCGTCTTACCCGGACCGTTGACCGTGACGACGTGCGAGTAGGCCGGTTTGCCCTGCTGCATCCGGACATTCATGCCGGCGGGCTGCTTGCGCTCGATTTGCAACGGCATCGCTGCTCTCCCCGATAGGGTTCACTCGTTATCGCCGCCCGGGTTAGCATCGCCGCCGCTGGAATCCAAGCTGGCATCCGAGATGGGGGGAGCACGCGTGATGGGGATCGAGGAAGAGGTCGCCCGGCATTACGGCAATGCCGGCATCGCCGCCCGGGTGCTGGCCGCGCTGCGCGAGGCGCAGGGCCCGGACGCTCCCATAACGGTGGACGGTTTGGCGCCGCTCGACCAGTTCCACGGCCGGGGCCCCTTGGCGACCCGCGAGCTGGTCGCGCTGCTGGCACCAGAGGCGGCTGAGCGCCTCATCGACATCGGCTCGGGGATCGGCGGCCCGGCGCGCTGGATCGCCGCCAAATACGGGTGCCATGTCACCGGCGTCGACCTGACGGCGGAATTCTGCGAGGCGGCCGAAGCGCTGAACCACGTTACGGGGCTCGCCGACCGGGTCCGCATCATCCAGGGCAGCGCGCTGGCCCTGCCGGTGCCCGACGGCGCCTTCGATGCGGCCTATTCGCAAAACGTCGTCATGAACATCGCCGACAAGGCCCTGTTCTATCGCGAGGCCTTCCGCGCCTTGCGCCCGGGCGGCAGGCTGGCGCTGTCGAATTATTGCGCGGGGACGGCCGGCGACCCCCATTACCCGGTGGCCTGGGCGATGACCGCCGACACGAGTTTTCTCGCGACATCGGAGGAGATGCGCGCCGACCTGATCGCCGCGGGCTTCGAGATCGCCGATTTTCGCGATACCACCGAGGCGATCCGGGAGGCCCAACGGCGCAACCTCGCGCGGCTCGAACAGGGCGAGAGGCCGCGTGTCGCCGCCGACATCATCCTCGGCGAGCGGGCCCGCGAGATGCAGATCAATTCGCTGCGCAACGCCGAGGAGGGGCGGATCCGGCCGGTCGAGGCGCTGGTCAGGAAACCGGGCTAGGCCGACTGGCGGACCGGCGGCCGGCGCAGCGCCCAGAACGCGACGATGCCGCAGACGTACGAGGCGATCGACAGGCTGAACGCCACCCGGTAGCTGCCCGACACATCGAAGATCCAGCCGGCGCCCCACGAGCCGAGGGCGGCGCCGAGCCCGCTGCCGATCGTGATGAACCCGAGGATCGTGCCCAATTGGCGGCCGGGGAACAGATCGGCGGTCTTGGCGGTGATCGCCGGGCCGCGCGCCCCCCAGGTCAGCCCGAAAAACGAGGCGTGCAGCCATAACAGCAGATGCTGGTCGGGGCTGGTGATGAGGAGCGCGCAAATGACCCCGACGATCGAGAACCCGTAGGCCAGGATCGCCGATATCTCGCGGCCGACATAATCCGACAGGGTGCCGGTGACGATCGTGCCGAACACCGAGAGGAACGCCCCCATGCCCAGGACCTCGGCGGCATAGACCCGGTCGAACCCGATATCGATCGCAAACGCGAGCTGGTGCAGCGAGACAAAGAAGCTGCCGAGGCCGGTGAACAGGTAGACCGCGAACAACAGCCAGAAATGCGGGGTGCGCGCCGCCTCGGAGAGGGTCCAGCCCGGGCGCGGCGCCACCTCCGGCATTGCCGGCGACCCGTCTTCCGGCACGGGAGCGTCAGTCGCCGCGGGGGCAACCGGATCGGCGCGGCGGAAGAGGGCGGCCAGCGGCAGCACGACCGCGGCCATCAACGCCGCCTGTACGAGGTAGGTGGTGCGCCAGCCGATCCCCAGGATCGTCAGCTGCACGAGCGGCGCCGAGACCGCGCGGGCAAAGCCGTTGGCCGACTGGACGATCGAGATCGCCATGCCGCGCCGGCGCACGAAATGGCGCGACAGGAGTGGCACGAACACCACGAGCCCCAGGCAATTCGCCCCCAACGTCATCACCACCCCGTAGAGCACGATGATCTGCCATAGCGCGGTCACGTAGGCGCTGGCCGCGAGCCCGAGGATCAATAATCCGCCGCCCAGCAGCAACAGCCGGCGCGGCCCCAGCCGGTCAACGAGCGCCCCGACAAACGGCGAACTGAGCCCGCCGATCGCCTGCGAGACCGAATAGGCGAGCGACGTCTCGGCCCGGCCCCAGCCGAACTCCTCGATAAAGGCAACGAGGTAGACCGCATAGGAATGCATCAGCCCGGCGCTGACCGTGAACGCCGTAAAGGCGCCGCCGAGCATCAGCCAGGCCGGTTGCGCGCGCGGCCGGGTCGCTATGGGAGGCGGCTCGCTCATCCCGCCAAACTGCGCGAAATCGCGCCGCGCGTCACCCGCGAGGTTGCGTCGCGGCGGGCGGGGTCAGGGGAAAGGCGGATCGGGTTCCGTCAGCGGGACACCCGACAGATAGGCGCCGATGTTGTTCATGAGGCCGCTCAGTTGCTTCCCGACCGAGGCCGCCTGCGGCACGACCGTAACGCTGAGCAGCGCCGCGATCAAAGCGTATTCGAGTGCCGTTGCCGCGCCGCGATGGCGGGCCAGCGACTGGAGCAGGACGCTTAGGGCGCGCACCCGGTCTCTCCCTCGAAACGACATTACGGGTATTTATATAACTAACTCTCCTATTGCGGGAATTGATCTATGTCAATCACCCGCCGGGCTCCACCGGGCGGAGCAGGGGCGCGAGATCGGGCCAGGCGGTAATCATTGGTGAGCGACACGCCCCGGCTAAGCGGTAAGATGGCGCGTTCTATTCGAGGATCGGGCGATGCCGGAGGCTGAGGAACGGGTTGAGCGCCGCCTTACCGCGATCCTTGCCGCCGATGTTGCCGGCTACTCGCGGCTGATGGGGTTGGACGAGGAAGGCACGCTCGCCGCATTGAAGGGCCACCGGCGCGAGCTTCTCGACCCCAAGATCGTCGAACACCGCGGCCGCATCGTCAAGACCACCGGCGATGGCCTCCTCGTCGAATTCGCCAGCGTCGTCGACGCGGTGCGCTGCGCGGTCGATTTGCAGCGCCGGATGGCCGAGCGCAACATCGGCGTGCCCGCGGAACAGCGCATCGAGTTCCGCATCGGCGTTAATGTCGGCGACATCATCATCGACGAGGGCGACATCTACGGCGATGGGGTCAACATCGCCGCCCGTCTCGAAGCCCTGGCCGAGCCGGGCGGAATCTGCGTCAGCCGGGTGGTGCGCGACCAGGTCCGCGACAAGCTCGACATCGCCTTCGAGGACATGGGCGAACAGCAGGTCAAGAACATCGCGCGGGCGGTGCGGGCCTTTCGTGTCGGCCCGACAAGCCCCCACCCTGACCCTCCCCCCGCATGCGGGGGAGGGAAGCGCGTCAGCGCGGGTGGGGGCTTCTGCTCCGCCCGCGCTCACACTGCCCGACAAGCCGTCGATCGCGGTGCTGCCGTTCACCAATATGAGCGGCGACCCCGAGCAGGAATATTTTGCCGACGGCATGGTCGAGGAGATCATCACCGCTCTCTCTCGCATCCGCTGGCTGTTCGTGATCGCGCGCAATTCAAGCTTTACCTACAAGGGCCAAGCGGTTGACGTAAAGCAGGTCGGGCGCGAGCTTGGTGTCCGCTACGTGCTGGAAGGCTCGGTGCGCAAGGCTGGCAACCGGTTGCGTATCACCGCGCAGTTGATCGAGGCCGAGACGGGCGCCCATCTCTGGGCCGATCGTTTCGACGGCTCCTTGGGCGACGTGTTCGACCTCCAGGACAAGGTGGCGATCAACGTCGCCGGGGTGATCGAGCCTACATTGCAAGCTTCCGAAGGGCGCCGCTCCGCCGGGCGTCCGACCAATGACCTCACTGCCTACGATCTCTATCTGCGCGGGCTTGCGACCTACTATCCGATAACAAGAGAGCGGATTTTCAAGGCTCTGGAATTGCTCCGGCAGGCGATCGCGATCGATCGGCATTGTGGGCCGGCACTATCCTTGGCGGCGATGTGCCACATGCGGCTGTTCAGAGAGGGCTGGGCCGAAGAGCCGGAGACCGCCAGACGCGAGGGCGTCGATCTTGCTCGGCAGGCGCTCCAGGGAGCGGAGGACGACCCGGGCATCCTGGCCAACGCCGCCTTTGTGCTAGCCAATTTCGGCGAGGACATCGGTGCCATGATCGGGCTCGTCGACCGTGCCCTCGCGCTCACCCCGAGCTTCTCCCGCGGCTGGTTTTTGAGTGGCGTTCTCAGGCTTTGGTCCGGTCAGCCCGATCTCGCGATCGAGCATGCCGAGACCGCGCTGCGGCTGAGCCCGCGCGAGCGAATGGGTACGCCCCTAAGCTTGATCGGCGAAGCCCATTTCTTCAAACGTGAGTTTGACGTAGCAGCGGCGAAGCTGCTCCTCTCTGTTCAGAACCATCCAGGCTTTCCCCATTCATACCGCGTTCTCGCCGCGTGCTACGCCCATATGGGGCATCTCGACGAAGCGCGCGCGATCGTCGCGCGGCTGCGCGCCGTCACCCCTCTCGTCGTGGCGAGCGATCTGCCGTTGCGCAAGCCTGAGGACCGCGAGCTGTTCCTGTCGGGCCTGCGCCTGGCCGCCGGTGAGGCGAGTTGACCCCAAGATTGAGGTGACAATGCCGCATTTTTACCGCCCGCCGCTCGACGGCTTCGAGGAGAGCCCGTTTGCGCGCGACGGCGAGGACAGGCTGATCCGGCGCGAATATTGGCTGGGGCTCAGCGACCGCTCGCTGGTGATGCTGATGATGCAGGGCATCGGCACCAGGCTGACCGCGGACGAAAAGCGCGCCCACCTCAAGGACATTCGCCGCGAGCACCTCGCCGACCAGATCCTGGCGCCGGAGATCCTGCCGCCCGAGCGGTGATCCTGAGGGGGCTCGGACAGGCGGGATTGCGTCCTTCGAGACAGCCGCTTCGCGGCTTCCTCAGGATGACGTTCTTTCTCCATGTCATCACAAGCTTACGTCATCCTGAGGAGCGCCCCCTTCGAGACGCCGCTTGCGGCGGCTCCTCAGGGCAAGCTGGCGCGTCTCGAAGGACGCAGTGCGTGGGTTGTGCTAACCTGCGTCACGCAGCAGCAGGGGCGAAACTGATGGCAGAGCCCGAGCCCGCCGAGCGGGCGATCACCCACGATCCGGCGTACCAGGCGGTGGCGCCCGACGATTTCGCGGCGATGCTGGCGATCGAGCGCTATGGGCGGCGCTCCGATGCGTTCGACGCGATCATCGGCGCAACGCACGATCATTTCTGGGACCCGTACAACCCGGCCTATCTCGATTTCGCCCAGAACTTCGACCTCGAACACCTCAGCATCATGCCGCTGGAGCGCTTCCCCGAACTCAACTGCGCCGCCACCGAGCATCTCGACGAGCGCCAGAAGATCCGCCTCGCCAACCAGATCCAGCGCTGGAACCTGTCGAACATCCTGCACGGCGAGCAGGGCGCCTTGTCGCTGTCGGCCTCGTTGTGCGACATCCTCCTCGATCCCGGCGCCCAGGAATACGCCGCCAACCAGACCCGCGAGGAGGCGCGCCACGTCGCCGCGTTCGGGCGCTATATCGGGGTGCGATGGGGGACGCCGTACCCGGTCGGCGACATGCTCGGGGCATTCCTCACCGACATCGTGCACACGCCGCTCGTTTACAAAAAGCTCGTCGGCATGCAGATCCTCCTTGAGGGGCTGGCGATGGGCGCCTTTGCCAACCTCCATGCGCACACCAACGATCCGCTGTTGAAGCGGCTGGTGCAGCTGGTGATGACCGACGAGGCGTTCCACCACAAATTCGGCAAGATCTGGGCCGACCGCACCCTGCCCAAGCTGAGCCAGGTCGAGCACGAGCTGGTCGAGGACTGGACGGCGCAAGTCTTCGAGACGCTGCTGTTCAACCTGTCGAGCCTGGCGCAGCGCGCCTATATTTATGAAGCTTTCGGGCTCGACCCGAAAATCCTGCGCGACTCGGTGCGTGAGAGCTTTACCGGCGGCAGGAAGCGCGCGATGCGCGAGGGCACCAACATCTTTCGGGTGCTGGTGAAGACGCTGTTCAAGGCCGGCATCATCACCGACCGCACGATCCATGTGTATGCCGCCTGGCTCGACACCGAAGGGCTGCAGGCCGAGGGCGACGCGATGGTCGGCGATGCGATAGCCGCCGAGGGCATCGAATACCTGCGCGAAATCAATCGGAAGCGCCGGGTCATCGGGCAGAAGCCGGAAGCTGCGTAATTCCGGTCGATGAGGCGGTGTTGCCGGCCGGCGCGGCCGTGCTAGGCTGAGGCGATCCTTTCAGCCCCCAATCATAACCGGAGGAAACCATGGCTCAATCGGCAAACCCGTCGCGCGACGCCGTCCGCGATGTCGTCCCCGACCTGATCGGCTACAGCGAGCGCGTGCTGTTCGGCGAAATCTGGGAGCGTCCCGGCCTCAAAAAGCGAGACCGCAGCCTGATCGTCGTCGCCACCCTGATCGCGCTCGGCCGCGAGCGGCAACTGGTCGGCCATCTGCAGCGCGCCCTCGACAACGGCGTCACCAAGAACGAGATCAGCGAAATCATCACCCACCTCGCGTTCTACGCCGGCTGGCCGGCGGCAATGACCGCCGCGCAGATCGCCAAGGACGTCTTCGCGAAAAACCCGTAGCCGGCAGCCCCTCACCCCGACCCTCTCCCCGCAGGCGGGGCGAGGGAACTCTCGCGGCGCATGCCGAGAATAACCCTCGACGCATTTATCCTGCCTCTAGGCTGCGTTCCCTCTCCCCGCGAGCGGGGAGAGGGACAGGGTGAGGGGCGACCGAGGGTCGGAACTTCTCGTAGGAGACAAACATGAAGGTCGGTTTCATCGGGCTGGGCACGATGGGTGCCAGCATGGCGGCGAATTTGCAGAAGGCGGGTCACGAACTCGTCGTCCACGACATCCGCCGGGTCGCGGCCGAGCGCCATCTCGCGGCGGGCGCGGTGTGGGCCGACTCGCCAAAGGCCCTGGCCGAGCAGTGCGAAATCATCTTTACCTCGCTCCCCGGCCCGCCCGAGGTCGAGGAGGTGGCGCTCGGCGCCAACGGCCTCCTCGCCGGGATGCGCGATGGCTCCGCCTATTTCGACCTGTCGACCAACTCGCCGACCCTGGTGCGCGAACTCAACCGCCGCTTTGCCGAAAAGCACCTGTACATGCTCGACTCGCCGGTCAGCGGCGGCCCCAGGGGCGCCGCGTCGGGACGCCTCGCCCTCTGGGTCGGGGGCGACGAACAGATCTTCAACCGGCACAAAAATGTGCTCGACGCGATCGGCGACCAGGCCCGCTATATCGGCCCGATCGGCGCCGGGTCGGTCGCCAAGCTGGTGCACAACTGCGCCGGCTACGCGGTGCAGTGCTGCCTTGCCGAAGTCTTCACGATGGGCGTCAAGGCCGGGGTCGAGCCGTTGGCGCTGTGGGAGGCGGTGCGCCAGGGCGCCGGCGGAAGGCGGCGCAGCTTTGACGGGCTCATCGACCAGTTCCTGCCCAACAAATACGACCCGCCGGCCTTTGCCCTGCGCCTCGCGCACAAGGACGTGACGCTGGCGACCCAGCTCGGGCGCGAATTGAAGGTACCGATGCACATGGCCAATCTGGCGCTCGACGAATTGACCGAGGCGATGAACCGCGGCTGGGAGAACCGCGACTCGCGCGTCGCGATGCTGCTGCAGCAGGAGCGCGCCGGGGTCAAGATCGAGGTGCCCGAGGCCGAATTGAAGGCCGCGATCGAGCGCGACGGCAAGGTGTAGACCCCCCCGCTCAGCGCCCCGGGCCGAGGAGGCCTTCCGGCAGGAAGTGCGTCGGCGGCGGTGGCGGCGGCTGGACCGGTTTGCGATGCAGCCGGCGCAGCAGGACCCTGATCCTGACCGAGGATCTGGCGGATGGCAGTACGTTTGGGGGCATCGAGGCCGAGGAGTGCAGCCTCGCATCATGCAGCGGGAAGATTTTCTCCGGCGCCGGGTGTTAGTGCACGCGTAGCATCCGAGGTAGGAATGCCAGCCGAGCGATTGCATTACGACACCGTGGCCAAGGTGTTTCATTGGCTGATCGTGGGGCTGCTGGCGATCCAGCTGCCGCTTGGCTGGCTGATGCCGGATATCAAGCGCGGCATGGTTCCGGGCACGGCGATGTCGCTGCATCTCTCGATCGGGGCCACGATCTTGCTCTTGATCGTGCTCAGGTTCGGGTGGCGCCTGACCCATCCGGTTGCCCCGGACGAAGAGCTCGCGGACTGGCAGCGGATTGCTTCGGCGCTGGTTCATTGGCTGCTTTACGGCGCCGTCCTGCTGACCCCGCTGACCGGCTGGTTCTTCGCATCGGCGCGCGGCTGGCCGATCGCCCTGTTCGGCCTGGTGCCGCTGCCGCGCCTGGTTGAGCCGGGCTCGTCGCTCGGCCGGAGCATTGGCGGCCTCCACGTGACTCTGACCTGGATCCTGCTCGGTCTCATCGCCGTTCACGTCGGCGCGGCCTTCGTGCACCTCCTTGTCTACAAGGACCGGGTCATCTACCGCATGCTGACGGGCTCAGAGCCGGGTTTTGCCGACAGCACACACGATGGTCGGGCGAGGTTCGCGCCAGCCCCTGTTGGAGCAGGCAGTTGGCAAGCCCATGTTGATCGAGGTCAGCGGCTTGGCGCGTGCGCCATCTCGCCGAGCAACCGGGCAGAGGGCTCCGCGATGGAACAATTTTCACTCCTGCCGTTTGTGCTCGCAGCTACGGCCGGCAGCGCATGACTGACAACGGCTCAAATCCGGCGCCGGGCGCGGCCGGTTCCCGCGCGCGTGCGACAATCGGGGACACGATCGCCGCCGCGATCGGCGAGCTTGTCCGATTGATCCTGCAGCATTGGAGCCTGGCGGGCGCGGAATGGGCCGCGACCGGCGCGCGGTTCGGGGCGGCTGCGGGCTTGACGATCGGCGCCGCGCTGCTCGCCTTCATCGCCGCGGTTCTGATCCTGGCCGGGGCGGCGCTGGCG
>DATCQF010000363.1:0-2466 GCA_036569735.1 Allostellaceae bacterium
CTTACACGCCGTGGGCCGAGACTCCTGCCGAATGCAGGGCGCGATCCGTCGCCGTCGATGGATTACACCTCCGCCGGCTATATCGCCGGCGCGGGGTGGCCGACCAAGCGCGACCGGGCCGAACTGATCCTGGTTGCCCTGGCGAGCCTCCTCATACGCGGCGGCGAGCGGCTGACCCTCATTGGTAGCGGGCTCGCGCCGACGACCGGCCGGGTGGCGCTGACCCGGCTGGTGCATCTCCTGGAACGCGCGCCGGACCAGGAACCCGTCACCCAAGGCACCGCAACCCAGGGGCTGCCACCCTTCGAGCCGCTGCCGCGCGCCGGCCAGCTGGTCCTCGTCGGCGATTTTCTGGCGCCGCTCGACAACGTCAACGCCGCTATCGCCCGGTTTGCCGGCGCCGGGCTCAAGGGGCATCTCTTACAGATCGCCGATCCGGCAGAGGAGGATCTGCCGTTTGCCGGCCGGGTCCGCTTTGAAGGGGTCGAGGAGCGCGACGAAATCGTGATCAGCCGGGTCGAAACAATCCGCGAGGATTATAGAGAGCGCTTCCGGCGCCATAAGGCGGGGCTTGCCGAGATCGCGCGGGCGGTCGGCTGGACGCTCGGCTATCACCGCACCGACCGGCCGCCGCATCTGGCGCTGCTCGCGCTCCACGCCGCGCTGGCGGCGGACCGCCGACAGTGATTTTTCGCATAATGCCGGCCCAGCCCCCACCTTCCCACGCCTGCGGCGCGGGCCCCTCTCTCCCCCGCTTGCAGGGGAGGGGCTCCCGGTGCATTAGCTGCTCCCTCCCCTGCTTGCGGGGGAGGGTTGGGGTGGGGGCTAACGGCGAACACATGCGACGCCACGGGTAGGCGGGATGTTCGCGCTCGGGTCGCTCGCTTTTGCAACGCCATGGCTCCTCGCTGCGCTGGCCGCGCTGCCGGTGATCTGGTGGTTGCTGCGGGTGACCCCGCCGGCGCCGCGCCGCATCGCCTTTCCGGCGATCCGGCTGCTCTTCGGGCTGACCCCGCGCGAGGAAACGCCGGCGCGCACGCCGTGGTGGCTCATTCTGTTGCGCACGATCATCGCGGCACTGATCGTCATCGCGCTCGCCCATCCGCTGCTCAATCCGCAGGCGCGGCTCGCCGGCACCGGGCCGGTGACGCTGGTCATCGATGATGGCTGGGCCGCGGCGCGCGATTGGAGCCGGCGCCAGGCGGCGATGATCGGCATCCTCTCCGAGGCCGAGCGCGAAGACCGGCCGATCGTGCTGGTCACGACCGCGCCCCCTGCATCCGGCGATCCGGCGCCGCCGCTTGCGCCGATCCGCGCCGCCGATGCGCGCGCGGCGGTCGAGGCGCTGCAGCCGAAGCCGTGGCTGCCTGACCGCCAGGCCGCGCTGCTCCGTCTGCAGGCGTTGGCGTTGCCGCAGGGCGGCACGGCAGTGTGGCTCAGCGACGGCGTGGATGACGGCGCCCCAAATGGCGCCACTGGGGCGCTCGCCGATGATCTCGCCGGCCGCGGCAATTTGCGCTACATCGCTGCGCCGCCGGTCGACGCCGCGCGCCTCATCGCGGCCGAAGCGGGCCCGGGCGAGCTGGCGGGAAAGGATCTCGGGGTCGTCGTGCGCGCGCTGCCGGCATCCTTGCCGCGCCCGATCGCGGTGCGCGCGAGCGGCGACGATGGTGCGTTGCTGGCGCGCGAGGCGGCGATCATCGCGCCCGACGACAAGAGCGTCACGATCAGGCTGTCATTGCCGGCCGAGCTGCGCAACCGGGTCACCCGGATCGACATCGAGGGCGAGGAGTCGGCGGGCGCCGTGCTGCTCGTCGACGAACGCTGGCGGCGCCGGCCGGTCGGGATCGCCGCTTCCCCGAGCACCGCGGGCCAGCCGCTGCTCAGCGAGAACTTCTATCTCGAGCGCGCGCTGGGTCCCTTCACCGAAGTGCGCCGCGGCCGCGCCGTCGATCTCCTGAAGCGCGAAACAGCGGTCCTGGTCTATTCCGATGCCGGCCCGGATTCGCCGGCAGAGGAAGCGAGCGTGCGCAAGTGGATCGAAGCGGGCGGCGTCCTCTTGCGCTTCGCCGGAGCGCACCTCGCCGAGCAGAGCGACCATTTGCTGCCGGTCCGGCTGCGCCGCGGCGGGCGCACGATCGGCGGCGCCTTGTCCTGGGAGAAGCCGGCCAAGCTGGCGCCCTTTGCCGCCGACAGCCCGTTCGCCGGGCTGGCGATCCCGGCCGATGTGACCGTGGCGCGCCAGGTCCTCGCCGAACCCGACCTCGACCTCGCCAACAAGAGCTGGGCGCGGCTCGCCGATGGGACCCCGCTGGTGACCGCCGAAAAGCTCGGCCAGGGCTGGACCGTCCTCGTACACACCACCGCCAACGCCGAATGGTCGAACCTGGCGCTCTCGGGGCTCTTCGTCGAGATGCTGCGGCGGATCGTCGGAATGAGCCAGGGCATTGCGGCGGGGAGCGAGGG
>DATCQF010000364.1:0-4529 GCA_036569735.1 Allostellaceae bacterium
GTGCCGTCCTAGTCGCCCACGGGCGTGGCGATGCGCCGGCGCCCATGGATCGCACCCGCCGGGTCGATGGCCGCCGCCTCGATCTTGGTGCCGCCAAGATCGATCCCGATGCGAAATTTTGCAGCCATGGTTCAACACCCGCAGGTGGTATTATTTCGCCGAGTCAAGCCGCCGTTTCCAATAGCCATGGAAAAGATTGTAACTGCACCCTGTAGGGGTGCTTCTTGCCTGGGCGAGCTGCCGCTTTTGCCGGCATCGTGCCCGATCGTTACCAATTGTTAAACCACGTTGCGTAGAACAGGGACTGTGCGATTGCGGAGGGCCGGCCGGATGGCGAGCCCGAGGCGCTGCGGCGCGGCCGCGATCGGCTGCATTTTGCGGGGGCCAGGTGAATGACGCTCGAAATGATCAAGCAGGGCGGCGCTTTCGAGCAGCGAGCCGCGAAGAAGGTATTGATCGTCGAGGACAACGATCTCAACATGAAGCTGTTCAACGACCTTCTCGAAGCGCACGGCTATCACACGCTGCAGACCAACGATGGGGTGGAGGCGCTGCGCATGGCGCGGCAACACCGGCCGGACCTGATCTTGATGGACATTCAGCTGCCCGAAGTATCCGGGCTCGAAGTTACCAAGTGGCTCAAGGAAGACGATGATTTGCGGTCCATCCCGGTCATCGCGGTGACCGCATTTGCGATGAAGGGCGACGAGGAGAAGATCCGCGAAGGCGGCTGTGAGGCTTATATCGCCAAGCCGATTTCGGTGGCGAGCTTCATGCGCACCGTCGAGCGGTTTCTCCCCTGATCTGGGTGTCATGCCGACATGACCGCCCGCGTATTGGTCGTCGACGACGTCGAGGTCAACGTCAAGCTGCTCGAGGCCAAGCTCGCCAGCGAGTATTTCTCGGTCGTAAGCGCCAATAACGGGCCGAGCGCGCTTGAAATCGCCGGCGCCGAGCTGCCCGACATCATCCTCCTCGATGTGATGATGCCGCGGATGGACGGCTTTGAGGTGTGCCGCCGGCTCAAGGCCAACGCGCTGACCGCCGATATCCCGGTCGTCATGGTGACCGCGCTGTCGGATGTCTCCGACCGCCTGCGCGGGCTGGAAGCGGGCGCCGACGATTTCCTTACCAAGCCGGTCAATGACACCGCCTTGTTCGCGCGCGTGCGCTCGCTCGTGCGCCTGAAGCGGATGATGGGCGAACTGCGCCTGCGCGAAGAGGTTTGCGGCCGGTTCAGCCCGGCCGGTGGCGGCGATGGGCCCACCGCCGATCTCGATGCCGCGCGGATCCTGCTGGTCGCGGAACAGGGATTTGCCACGTCACGGATTGTCGATACGCTCAATTCGGTTACTGCCTCGGTGATCCGTGCCTCCTCCTGTGCCGAGGCACAAAGCCTGCTGGACGATTCGGTCGAGCTGGTCATCGCCAGCCTGTCGATGCCGGACGGCGATGTGCTGCGTCTGGTGGCGCAGTGGCGGGCGAACGAAAGCTCGCGCCAGCTGCCGGTCCTCTTGGTGGCCGACGACAGCGAGCTGGCACGGCTCGCCAAGGGGCTCGACCTCGGAGCCAACGATTACCTGGTCCGCCCGGTCGATCGCAACGAACTCCTGGCGCGGGTGCGCACCCAGATCCGGCGCAAGCGCCTGGCCGAGAGGCTGCGCGCAAACTACCGCCGCAGCCTGTCCCTGGCGCTGACCGACGAGCTGACCGGGCTGTACAATCGCCGCTACGTCTTCGCGCATCTGACCGAGCTGCTCGGACGCAGGACCGAGGGCGGCAACGAGACCGCGGTGCTGCTCTTCGACGTTGATCATTTCAAGCAGGTCAATGACCGCCATGGCCACCCCGCCGGCGACGAGGTCCTGCGCGAACTCGGCGAGCGCGCGGTGCGCCAGGTGCGCAGCGTCGACCTGGTCGGTCGCCTGGGCGGCGAGGAGTTTGTCGTGATAATGCCCGAGACCAGCCTCGCCGGCGCGGTTGTCGTCGCCGAACGCTTCCGCGCCGCGGTGGCCGACGAGCCGTTCATCCCGCGCGGATTGAGCGAAAAGGTGCCGGTCACGGTCAGCGTCGGGATTGCGGTGACCGGCGAGGGGAGCGACACGATCGACACCCTGCTGAAGCGCGCCGACGATGCGCTCTACGCCGCCAAGCATGCCGGCCGCAATCGGGTCATTGCGCTGACTGCCCGGCCGGCGCCGCCGCAGGTGAAGCCGGTGGCGGTCGCCGTCGAGTGCTGAGCCGGCACAAGGGTTCGAGCACGCGCCTGGGCTGGCAGCCGAGCCGTCCCCAGACTCACCGGGGTGGCGCGCCGCGCCGGCGCGGAGCCGGACGAGCTATTTGATCTTCGCTTCCTTGAAGATGACGTGCTTGCGCGCGACCGGATCGAACTTCTTCAATTCGAGCTTGTTGGTCTTCGTCCGCGGGTTCTTCTTGGTGACGTAGAAAAACCCCGTATCGGCGCTGCTGATCAGCTTGATGAGGACAGTGCTGCTTTTTGCCATTGGCGGCCTCGCGGGGTTCGACGTTAGCGCGAGTGTGAAGATAGCGCGCGGTCGAGGTCTGTCAAGGCTGGCTCTGGCCGGGCCTCGGGCCGCCCCTCCGGCCGTCCTGGGCCGGGCGCCTTCTGGGCCAGCGGCGCGGCGGCGGGCAAATTACGCAGCGCCTCGCTGTAGAGCTTGGGGTTGGCGAGCACGCGCTCGGCGAGCTTCAGGTCGATGGCGGGGCTGGCGGCGCGCCCCGGGCACGAGCGATGCAGCTCGGACCAGGCGGGCTCGTCGAGAGCGGCGCGCGGGCGCGCCGACAGCCCGGCGCCCGAAACCGCTGCGGCCCGCTGCAACCCGATCTCGAGCGAGCGCTCGTCATCGCCCAGATCGGCGGTGCACAGCGTCGGCACCACCCCGTGCGTCTGCAGGAGATAGCCCGACGGCGCAACCAGCCGAGCCCAGGTCACAATAAGCTCGCCATCGTTCGGCAGGCGCAGCACGGTTTGCACGGTGCCCTTGCCGTAGGACGTACTGCCGACCACGACGGCGCGTCCGGCATCCTGGAGCGCGGCGGCCACGATCTCGGCGGCCGAGGCCGAACCGCCGTTGATCAGCACCACGAGCGGGGTGCGCGGGGCGATGCTGTCGCCCGCGGCGGCGAAATACTGGCGGCTCGCCGGATGGCGCCCGACCGTCGATATGATCGGGCCGTCATGGACGAACAGATCGGTCAGGCTGACCGCCTGGTCGAGCAGCCCGCCGGGGTTGCCGCGCAGATCGAGGACGACGCCGGCGAGACGCCCGCCGGTCTGCCGTTGGATGTCCGCCAGCCCCTCGGCGATGCGCTGCGTCGTGCTGTGGTTGAAGCTGGCGATGCGAAACACCGCGATGTCGCCGTCGCGCGAGGCGGTCACGGTCGGCACGATGACCAACGCCCGCCGCAGCCGCAGCTCGCGCGGCGCCGCGTGGGGATGCAGAACCCTCACCGCGACCGCGCTGCCGACGGGGCCGCGCAGCTGGCGAATGACCTCCTCGTGCGAACGCCCGGCGGTGGCGAGCCCGTCGATCGCGACGAGCTGGTCATCCGGGCGGATGCCGCCGCGATCGGCGGGGCCGCGTGAGGTGACCGCGATGACGCGGAAGCTGTCGTGGGCGGTGTCGAGCGTGATCCCGATCCCGCCAAAGCCGTCGCGCGCCGCGCGCTGATCGCGCGCCGCCTCGGGAGCGGAATAGCGCGAGAAGCGATCGAGCGCGCCGGTCATGCCGTCGAACACGGCTTTCTCGATGGTGGCTTGCGGCAGCCCCGCCAGTCGGGGCGAGGCTTGCTTGGCGGTGGCGATCAGGGTGGCGATCAAGGCGCCCCATTCGCGGCTGCTGGTGTCGGGCGGCTCCGCGAAGAGGCCGATGTCGCGCCCGTTATAGGCGAGCGCGAGCGCTCCGCCGGTGCCGAACCCGAAGCTGTCGCTGACGCCAAGCCTGCTGTCGAGCTGGGCCAGCCGCGCCGCCCCGGATATCGCAAGACGGCGGCTCGTCACCGGCTCGATGTAGAGATCGGCGATCTCGTCGAGCCCGCGGGCGAAAAGCTGCCCGCCGGCATCGCCCGGAAGCGGCCCTTGTCCACCACAGGCGGCGAGGCTCGCCACGAGGCCCGCCGCCAGGGTCACGCAGGCCGCTCGCCAATAGGGCCACATCTTCAGCAGCGCGCGATTCGACAACGCCCTGGTTCCCCCCTGTTCAGCTACTGGCGCGCCCTTCCGGTGGGGCACTTCCAGGCAACTTAGCGGGGATGTCCGCCGCAGCGGTTCTCCCCTGAACGGCGTTCAGCCTAAAGGGCCGCGCGTTCGCGATCAATGGCGAGAAAAATCGCTTTGGTATAAGCGGGTCAGCGCCGGCGGCGGTACAAACCTCGGCGCGGCCGAAACGCCGCAGGGCTTGGCCGCGCCAGGAGCTCGTCCTCGATCCGGAACAGCAGCCGGCCGCCGATCGCATCCGCTTCCACGAGGGTCGCCGTCAACGCGTCGCCGAGCGCGAAAACCCGATTGG
>DATCQF010000365.1:0-2815 GCA_036569735.1 Allostellaceae bacterium
CCGTCCGGGCCTTTGTTGAGCGCGGCGAGCCCGCTTTCGCCCTGGATCACATCATCGAAGGCGGCGCGGTCGCGGTACGCGCTGTCGGCCCGGTAGCCGCTCGCCCAGGCATAGACGATGCGCGGATTGGCGACCGATATCGCCTGGTAGTCGATGCCGAGCCGGGTCGCCGCGCCCGGCCGCATGTTGTGCACGAAAACGTCGGCGGTGGCGGCGAGGCGATGCATCGCCTGCTGCGCCGCCGGGCGCTTCAGATCGAGCACCAGGCTTTTCTTGTTGCGGTTGAGGTTGAGGAAATAGGCCGCCATCCCGGGATGCCGCGCCGGGCCGATCTGGCGCATCGGGTCGCCATCGGGCGTCTCGACCTTGATCACCTCGGCGCCCATGTCGCCGAGAATCTGGGTCGCCACCGGTCCCAAGACCGCGATCGTCACATCGATCACGCGGATCCCCGCGAGCGGTCCCGCCATCCTGCTCTCCCGCTGATCACGCCGCGCCTCGCCGGGTCAACCCCTGACGAAATATGCTAGGCTGACCCGCATAGCGACCGGAGAGGCCCATGGCAACCCTGCACCCGCAAATCGTCAAAGCCCTGGCGGCGATGGAAAAAGCCGGGATGCGGCCGATCGAGTCGATGAGCCCCTCTGAGGCGCGCGCCCAGATGGAGGCGACCGCGATGAGCCGCAAGGCCGAGCCGCTGCCGGTCGCCCGGGTCGAGGAGCGGACGATCCCGGGCCCCGGCGGCCCGCTCCGCGTGCGCCTCTACTGGCCCAACGCCACCTCGAATGCCGCCGGAACTGTGCCGGCGATCGCCTATTATCACGGCGGCGGGCACGTCATCGGCAGCCTCGACACGCACGACCTGATCGCCCGCAATCTGTGCGCCGGCGCCGCGGCGCTGGTCGCCTCGGTCGATTATCGGATGGGGCCGGAACATAGGTTCCCGGCGGCGGTCGAGGATTCGTTCGCGGCGCTCCAATGGCTGCACGGCAATGCTGCGAGCCTCGGCGCCGATCCGGGCCGGCTCGGCGTCCACGGCGACAGCGCCGGAGCTAATTTGGCCGCGGTCGTGGCGCTGATGGCGCGCGACGCCGGGGGCCCCAGGCTGCGGCTGCAATCCCTCGTCTACCCGGTCGCCGATTACACGCTGAGCACCCCGAGCTACGAGAAATTCGCCGAGGGCTATGGCCTCCTGACCCGCGCTGCGATGGTGTGGTTCCAGCAGCATTACCTGCGCAGCCCCGAAGATGCGCAGGATTGGCGCGCCTCGCCGATCAAGGCGGCGAGCCTCGCTGGGGTCGCGCCGGGCATCGTTGTCACCGCCGAATGCGACGTCCTCCACGACGAGGGCAAGGGATACGCCGATGCCCTGCGGCGCGCCGGAATCGCGGTCGAGTACCGCGAATATCAGGGCATGATCCACGCCTTTTTCGGCATGGTCCCGGCGGTCGACGACGCGATGAACGCGCAGCGCGCGGTCGCGGCCGCGTTCGGCCGAGCCTTCTCCCCCGCGTAGGACCGGGCCGGCATGGAAGATGCCGCGGAGGCGGCGCATTCCGGCGCGAGGGTCACCCTGCCGGCGCTGTTCGTCGCCTGTCTGAAGATTTGCCTCTACGGGATCGGCGGCGGTGGCGGGCTGGTCTGGGCGCGCCGCATCGCCGTCGAAGAGCGCCGGTGGATCAGCGAGCATGACTTTGCCGACATCGTCAGCCTTTGCCAGTTCATGCCCGGGCCGAACATCGTCGGTATCGCGCTTTGCATCGGGACAAAGCTCCGGGGATCGATCGGGGCAATCGCCGCCGTCGCCGGCTTTCTGGTGATCCCCTGGGTGATCGGGTTCTCGGTCGGCATCTGGTACCTGCAGCAGGCTCACCACCCGATCCTCCAGCATATCCTCGGTGGGGTTGCCGCGGCAGCCGCCGGGATGATGATCGCGACCGGGTTGCGGCTGCTGATGCCCTACCGCCGCCGCCCTGCCGCCGTGCTCTTTGCCGTGATCGCCTTTGGCCTGATGACCTTCAGCAAGCTGCCGCTGCTCGTCATCCTCTTCAGCCTGACGCCGCTCAGCATCGGCGTCGCGTACATCGAGGCCGCGCGAGCGCGATGAACAGCTTGTCGGCCCTCCTTACGCTGATCCCGCATCTTGCCCTCCTGTCGTCGATCAGCTTTGGCGGTTTCCCGACGGTGCTGCCGGACGTCCGCAATTTCGTCGTCGCCGCCCACGGCTGGATGACCGACCAGGAATTCGCCAACTTCTTCGCGATGTCGCAGGCGATCCCCGGGCCGAACATGATCCTGATGATGGGTTTTGTCGGATGGAAGCTGTGGGGAATTCCCGGCGCCGTCGCGAGCTCGTTTGCCACCTTCGGCCCGCCCTGCGCGATCTACTTTGCCTCCTACCGCCTGTGGGACCGGTTCCGCGACGCGCCCTGGCAAGGGGTCGTGCGCAGCGGCCTCGTGCCGGTGACCATCGGGCTCGTCATCGCGAGCGGCGCGGTGATGGCGCGCGCCGCCGACCCCAACTGGCGGGCCGCCGCGCTGACGATCGCCGCGGCCCTCGTCATGCTCATGACACGGCTCAATCCGCTGTGGACGCTGCTCGCGGGCGGCGTGCTCGGCGGCCTCGGCTTGTTGTGACCCAAGTCAGGTAGGGCGAGCCCCGGCGGCCGGCAAAACAGCGGATGCTTTTTGGCAGGGCTGCGATATAACTCGTCGCGCCCGGATGATCTCGGGCAGGGCCGGCAGCCCGGAGCGCCGGCCCACAAATCAGGGAGGAGACATGGCCAATTCGCTCACTCGGCGCACGATCCTGCAG
>DATCQF010000366.1:0-1632 GCA_036569735.1 Allostellaceae bacterium
CGACACCCTCGAATGGATCGCCGCGCAGCCCTGGACCAACCAGCGCGTCGGGATGTCGGGCTCGTCGGCCGGCGCCACCACGACCTTCGCCGCCGCCTCGACCCGCCACCCGAGCCTGCGCGCGTTTTTCGCGCAGGCCGGCGGCTCCAGCATCTATGACGACGTCGTGTGCGAGGGCCAGGGAATCGAGATGGAGCGGCTGTGGCTGTGGGTCGCTAAAAACATCCCGGGCCTCTCCGCGTCGCACCGCGCGGCGGTGATGCGGCGGTTCGGGATCGGCGCCGCCGACCTCGATGCCGCGGCCGAACGGGCGGCGGCGCGTTATGCAAGGCTCGACGCGGCGCGCGCCGCCGACCCGCCCTTTATCGGATCGGCGGACTGGATGCATCTGCCGCTGGTCGGCTACCCCGATTGCGCGACCTGGCAGCCCTTTATCGACGAGATCATCACCCACCCGGCGCCCGACGCTTTCAGGGCGCGGCACAATTTCCGGGCGACCATCGACATCCCCGGGTTCCACGTCACCAGCTGGTTCGACATCTTCCAGACCAGCGTCATCGCGGCCTTCCAGGACATCCAGGCGCGCACCGGGACGCAGAAGCTGTGGATCGGCCCGAACGAGCATTACTTTGTCTATGCCGAGAATTTCTGGGCGCGCGACCCCTATTTCGAATGGTTCGATTATTGGCTGAAGGACCAGCCGAGCGGCCTCGTCGACGAGCCCGCATTGTTCTATTCGCCGCGCGCCTGGGTCGCGGACCGCGCCCGCTATATGCCCGACGATTGGCGCCATGCCGAGCGCTGGCCGCCGCCGGGCGTCGCCCCGCACCGGCTTTATCTGCGCGGCGACGGCAGTCTCGATGAAGATGGGCCGGACGGCGCCCCGCGCGGCTACGCCTACGATCCGCGCAGGCCGGTCCCAACCCTCGGCGGGCGCAACATGCTGATCGAACCGGGCTCGCTCGACCAGCGCCCGGCCCAGGCTTTGCCCGATTACGGCCTCGTCTACTACGGCGAGAAGTTGCGCGAGGATTTGACGATCGCCGGCAATGTCCGGGTCACCTTGCATGTTCAATCGGATTGCCCCGACACCGATTTCGTCGCCAAGCTGATCGAACTCCTGCCCGACGGACGGGCGATGCTGCTGATGGACGGGGTCATCCGCGCGATGTACCGCGTGCCCACCGAGGGGCCGCAACCGCTTGCTCCCGGCCGGGTCTACCCGGTGACGATCGATCTCGGCCACATCCACCACACCTTGCAGCAGGGCAGCCGGATCGAGGTCGATGTGACGAGCAGCAACTTTCCGCGCCGCGCCCGCAACACCAACAGCGGCAACCCGGTGCTGGCCCGCGATGGCGAGGCGGCGATCCGGGTCGCCGCGAACACCATCCATCACGCCGCCGCGACCCCCTCCTTCATCGAGCTGCCGGTGCTGCCGGCGGGATAATCCGGAACCAGCCCCAAGTTCAGCCCTGTCTGCTGCTCCCGCCGCCGGCGTTTTCCGGCAGGTTGAGCGGCTGTCGGTAGGAGAGCGCTTCGGCGACGGCCAGCGAGTGATGCGCTTCACACGCATTGATCGCAGAGCCATGGCAACATAAAACCAGACGGACCCAGTTTGCTGAACCGAAC
>DATCQF010000367.1:0-11800 GCA_036569735.1 Allostellaceae bacterium
GCGCGGGCCAGCTCCTCCAATGACATCTTCTCGAAATCCATCGCGTGCAGCTCCTCCCTGTCGGAGGAGGTCATCGCCGCGTCGATTTCTAATTCGGTCTCGCCGCTGTCACGCGCCGGCTGGTTGGGGTGCAGCGCCTCGGCCAGGCGTCGCAGCATCTCGGTGCCCGAATCCTGCGGCATCTCGATGTTGAGTTCGGGGAGGACGAGCCCGAGCATCTTTTTGAGGAGCTCGGGGTTGCGCCAGAACACGTGAAACGCCTGGTCGAACAGCACCCGCTGGTCGGCCCGGTTGACCAGGACGGCGTGCAGCGTCCAGTAGAAGTCGCGCCGGTCGCTGATCCCGACCGCCTGCACCGCGGCCACCGCGTCAATGACCTTGCCGGGCCCCACCGGCAGCCCCGCCGCCCGCAACGTCCGGGCGAAATGCATCAGATTGGCGAGGAGCCGCCCGTCGGATCCCTGTCCGGTTGCCAACATCAGGATTTCACCAATGAGGCAGTGAGGCAGTGAGAAGTGATTTGTCGTTTCGCATCCGATATCGGGCGTGCTGCCCGACTTCCGTGCGCGAGCGCTATAGCCGATGCGAAACAATAAGGATTTCTCACTGCCTCACTGCCTCATTGGTGAAAATTCAGCCCTCGCGCGGGGCGGCGGCGATCTCGGCCTTGACCTGTTCCAGGAGCTTGGCCGCCTCGCTCGACTGGATGCGGGCGATGTCGTCCTGGTATTTCAAAAGGACGCCCAAGGTGTCGTTGATCGCCTCGGGGGTCAGCGCCAGCGCGTCCAATTGCATCAGCGCCTCGGCCCAATCGATCGTCTCGGCGATCCCGGGCAATTTGAACAGGTCCATCTTGCGCAGCTTCTGGACAAACCCGACGACCTCGCGCGACAGGCTTTCGCTCGCCCGCGGCGCCTTGCGCTGCAATATTTCAAGCTCGCGCTCGGCGCTCGGGTAATCGACCCAGTAGTAGAAACAGCGCCGTTTCAGAGCGTCGTGGATCTCGCGGGTGCGGTTCGAGGTGATGACGACGATCGGCGGGTGCTCGGCGTGGATCGTGCCGATCTCGGGGATCGTCACCTGGAAATCGGAGAGCAGTTCCAGGAGGTAGGCTTCGAACGGCTCGTCGGTGCGGTCGAGTTCGTCGATCAAGAGGACCGGCGGGCCCGCGAGGTCCGGCTCCAGCGCCTGCAACAGCGGCCGCTTGATCAGGAACCGGTCGGAAAAGATCGTGTTCTCGATCTCGCTGCGATCCTCCTCGCCCGCCTCGGCGAGGCGGATCTCGATCATCTGGCGGGCGTAATCCCATTCGTAGACGGCCGAGGAAACGTCGAGCCCCTCATAGCATTGGAGGCGAATGAGGCGGCGCTTCAGCGAGGCCGCCAGCACCTTGGCGATCTCGGTCTTGCCGACCCCGGCCTCGCCCTCGAGAAACAGCGGCCGCTTCAGATGCAGCGACAGATGCACCGCCGTCGCGAGGCTGCGGTCGGCGATGTAATCGGCGCTGCCGAGGAGCGCCAGGGTATCCCCGACGGAGGCGGGCAGAGCGGTCATCATGGGCGGTGGCGCATCCAATTCCTGAGATCCCGATCGCAACAAAATCCCTCTCCCGACGGGAGAGGGAGGGCGAGCAACGCGAACCGGGCGGGCCGGAAGACGCGCTCTCCAGACGGGAAAAATCTAATCCCTCCGGCGCAGCCGCGCCACCCCGGGATTGCGCTGGATTATTATGCAAAATGCTATCATATGATATCAGCATTGGAGGTCCACAATATGAAAACCCGGGCCATTCGCGGTCTTACCGCTACGAAGCCGCAAAGATTGCCGCAGTTGCTCGTTCGAGATGTTCCGCTGGATGTCGTCGAGGCCTTGAAGCGTCGCGCTATCGAGCATGGGCGCAGCGCCGAAGCCGAGCACCGTGTGATCCTCGAAGAGGCGTTGTGCGCCGGGCGGGCCGGCTTTTGGGAACGCGCCGCCGCACTGCGAGAGGAAACACGGGGCCGGATCCTGACCAACTCGACGGAGCTTATTCGCCAGGATCGAGACGAGCGGTGAGCATCGTCATCGATGCTTCGGTCGCTCTCAAGTGGGTACTCAACGAGCCCGAGACCGGGGCAGCGCTTGCTCTGCGTGCTGAGCAACTGATCGCGCCGGCATTGTGGCTCGCCGAAGCTGCGAATGCACTGTGGCGGCATGTCAGGCTCGGCGAGATAACTGCCGAACAGGCGCTCGCGCGGATGTCAGAGCTGATGAAGGCGCCGGTGGCTTCGCTCCCGATTGAGCCGTATGTGCCCCGTGCATTAAACCTCGCGACCGAAATCGGTCACCCGGTCTATGACTGCGTTTACCTCGCGCTCGCTCTCCACCATGACACGCATGTTATAACGGACGATCGGCGTTTTGCCGCCGCTGCGGCCCGATCGGGAATGGCCGGGCGAGTCCGGCTCCTAGGAAGTTAGCCTCAAGCGCAAGCTGCTACCGCGCGGCGGGCCATCACACCCACCAGGTGGGCGCGGTATTCGGCGCTGGCGTGGATGTCGGAGTTGAGGTCGGTGTCGGGGATCGCGATGTCCTTGATCGCGTCCGGCGTGAACGAGCGGGCGAGCGCGGCTTCCATCGCCGGCACGCGGAAGACGCAGGCCCCGGCGCCGGTCACCGCGACCCGCACCCCGCCGGCGGTGCGCGCGACGAAGACGCCGACGATCGCATAGCGCGAGGCCGGGTTCTTGAATTTCTGGTAGTTCGCCGCTTGCGGCTTCGGGAAGCGCACCCCGGTGACGATCTCGCCGTCGCCGAGCGCGGTCTCGAAGAGGCCGGTGAAGAAACTGTCGGCCGCGATCTCGCGCTTGTTGGTGCGCACGATGGCGTTGAGCCCGACGACCGCCGCCGGATAGTCGGCCGCCGGGTCGTTGTTGGCGATCGAGCCGCCGATCGTGCCGCGGTTGCGCACGGCGGGGTCGCCAATCATCCCGGCGAGTGCGGCAAGCGCCGGGATCGCGCGCTTGACGACCGCCGAGCGGTTGACCTCGGCGTGCCGGGTCATCGCGCCGATGACGATGGTGTCGCCGTCCTCGCTGATGCCCTTCAGCCCGGGGATCGCGCCGAGGTCGATCAGCTGCGAGGGCTTGGCGAGGCGCATCTTCAATGTCGGGATCAGGGTCATGCCGCCGGCCACCAGCTTGGCGTCGGCGTCGCGGAGCCCGCCCGCGGCATCGTCGAGGCTGGTCGGGCGGGTGTAGTCGAATTCGTACATCGGGCCTCTCCCTATCCTATTCGGCGGCGAGCGGGGCTTTGTGCTCTTGGATCACGCGCCACAGTTTTTCCGGGGTCGCCGGCATCTCGACATGGCGCACCCCCAACGGTTTCAGCGCGTCGACGATGGCGTTGGCGATCGCCGCCGGCGCACCGATCGCCCCGGCCTCGCCGCAGCCTTTGACCCCGAGCGGGTTGTGCGTACACAAGGTCACGTGGGTCGACAACGCGAAGTTGGGAAGATCATCGGCCCGCGGCATCGCGTAGTCGTTGTAGGAGCCGGTAAGCAATTGCCCGGTCGCCTTGTCGTAGACGCAGCCTTCGAGCAATGCCTGGCCGATCCCCTGGGCCAGCCCGCCATGGACCTGACCGGCGACAATCATCGGGTTGATGATCCGCCCGAAATCATCGGACGCGGTGAAGTTGATGACCGTCAGGTGCCCGGTGTCGGGGTCGATCTCGACTTCCGCGATATGCGCGCCCGACGGAAATGTGAAGTTCTTCGGGTCGTAGAACGCGGTCTCGTCGAGCCCGGGCTCCAATTCGTCATGCGGGAAGTTGTGCGGCACATAGGCGGTCAGCGCGACTTCGCCCAAGGTCTTCGAGCGGTCGGTGCCGGCGACGGTAAAGGCGCCGTCCTTGAACTCGACGTCGGCCTCGGACGCCTCCAACAGGTGGGCGGCGATCTTCCGGCCCTTGGCGATCACCTTGTCCATCGCCTTGACGATCGCGCTGCCGCCGACCGCGATCGAGCGCGAGCCGTAGGTCCCCATGCCGTAGGGGATCTTGGCGGTGTCGCCGTGGACGATCTCGATCGATTCGATCGGGATGCCGAGCCCGTCGGAGACGAGCTGGGCGAACGTCGTCTCGTGGCCCTGGCCGTGGCTGTGCGAGCCGGTGAGGATCGTGACGCTGCCGGTCGGGTGGACCCGCACCGCTGCCGATTCGAAGAGCCCGGCGCGGGCGCCGAGCGACCCCACCACCGCCGAGGGCGCGATGCCGCACGCCTCGATATAGGTGGCGATGCCGATGCCGCGCAATTTCCCGCGCCGCGCCGCCTCCTGACGCCGCGCTTCGAAGCCGGCGTAACCGGCGGCCTCTTGCGCCATGCGCAACGTCGTCTGGTAGTCGCCGCTGTCGTATTGCAGCGCGACCGGGGTCTGGTAGGGGAAGGCGTCGGCCGCAACGAAGTTGCGCCGGCGCAACTCGCCGGGGTCGAGCCCCAGTTCGTCGGCGGCAAGGTCGACGATGCGTTCCAAAAGGAACGTCGCCTCGGGTCGCCCCGCCCCTCGGTACGCATCAACCGGCACGGTGTGGGTGAAAACGGCCTTGGTTTCGACATAGACCGCCGGGGTCGTATAGGTGCCGGCGAGGAGGGTCCCGTAGAGATAGGTCGGGATGCACGTCGCGAAGGTCGACAGATAGGCGCCCATATTGGCGATCGTCGACACCTTCAATGCGAGGAACTTGGCGCCCGCATCGAGCGCCAGCTCGACATGGGTCACGTGGTCGCGGCCATGCGCGTCCGACATAAAGCTTTCCGAGCGCTCGGCGGTCCATTTGACCGGCCGCCGGACCTTGGGCGCGGCCCAGGTGACGATCGCCTCCTCGGCGTAATGGTAGATCTTCGAGCCGAACCCGCCGCCGACATCGGGAGCGACGACGCGCAGCCGCGCCTCGGGGATGTGCAGCACAAAGGCGCCCATCAACAGCCGGATCACATGCGGGTTCTGGCTCGTCGTATAGAGCGTGTGCTCGCCGGTGGCGCGGTTGAACTCGCCGATCGCGGCGCGCGGCTCCATCGCATTGGGGATGAGGCGGTTGTTGACGAGGTCGAGCTTGACGATCTTCGCCGCCGTGGCAAAGGCGGCATCGACCGCGGCGCCGTCGCCGAGATGCCAGTCGTAGCAGACATTGCCCGGCGCCTCGGCGGGCCACACCTGCGGCGCGCCGGGCTGCAATGCCGCGGCGACATCGACGACCGCGGGCTCCACCGCGTAGTCGACCGCGATCTTTTCGGCGGCGTCGCGCGCTTGCGCCAAACTCTCGGCGAGGACGACCGCGACATGGTCGCCGACATGGCGCACCCGGTCGGTGACCAGCACCGGATGCGCCGGCTCCTTCATCGGCGAGCCGTCCTTCGAATTGATCAGCCAGCCGCACGGCAGCCCGCCGATCCCGTCGGCCGCCATGTCGGCGCCGGTGAAGACGGCGACGACGCCCGGCGCCGTCTTCGCGGCGCTGGTGTCGATCGCATTGATGCGCGCGTTGGCGTGCGGGCTCCTCAGGATATAGGCGTGGAGCTGGCCCGGGCGGTTGATGTCGTCGGTATAGGTTCCCTGTCCGGTGAGGAACCGGTAGTCCTCGCGCCGCCGGACGGGCGTCCCGATCGAGGGCATCGCCCTACTCCGCCGCCGCTGGAGCAGCCCCTCGCATCGCGTCCGCCCCCGCTTTGATCGCCAGGACGATGTTGTGATACCCGGTGCAGCGGCACAGATTGCCTTCGAGATACTCGCGGATCTCGCGCTCGCTCGGGTTGGGGTTGTTCTTTACGAGATCGAGCGCGCTCATCACCATGCCCGGGGTGCAGAAGCCGCATTGCAGCGCGTGGTTGTCGCGAAACGCTTCCTGCATCGGGTGCAGCGTGTCGCCGGTGGCGACGCCCTCGATCGTCAGGATGTTGCGGCCCTCGGCCTGGACCGCCAGGAGCGTGCAGGATTTGACCGCCTCGCCGTCGACATGCACGACGCAGGCGCCGCACTGGCTGGTGTCGCAGCCGACATGGGTCCCGGTCAGGCCAAGGATCTCGCGCAGCAGCTGCACCAGGAGCGTGCGCCCCTCGACCGTCGCCGTCGCCGGCTTGCCGTTCACGGTGAGGCTCACCGTCTTCTGCATCGCAACCCTCCCTCGACTGACCTTGAGCCGCGATCCGGGACCGCGCGCCGGCCGAGTTTCCTGCGCCGCCCGCGCCGGGTCAAGGCATCACCTTACCCGTCATTCCCGCGAAAGCGGGAATCCACAGCCGAAAGCCCCGACGCTGGTCCCCTGGATGCCCGCTTTCGCGGGCATGACGAGGAAGAGGCGCAAAAAAGCTACGACGATGCCTGGCCCGCCGCGCCGCCGGGGGTCATCACAGTGACAAAGCGGGTGAAAAACTCGTCGGCCATCTTGCGCGCGGTGGCGTCGATGAGGCGCGAGCCGATCTGCGCCAATTTCCCGCCGACCTGGCCCTGGGCGCCATAGCGCAGCACGGTCTCGCCGCCCTCCTCCTCGAGCGCGACGGTGGCGCTGCCCTTGGCGAAACCGGCGACCCCGCCGGTGCCCTCGCCGGTGATCGTGTAGCCCGCTGGCGGGTCGAGGTCGGAGAGCGTCACCTTGCCGGAAAAGCTCGCCTTGACCGGCCCGACCCTGGCGACGACCTTGGCGGTGAACTCGGTGTCCGAGATTTTCTCAATCGTCTCGCACCCGGGAATGCATTGCTTCAAGGTCTCGGGGTCGTTGAGCCGCTCCCACACCAGCTGGCGCGGGGCGGGGATGCGGCGCTCGCCTTGCATGTCCATGCGTGCTGGTCCTTGTCGGAGCGGAGTTGCGGAAGTGTGGTGCGCGGCAGCCGCGATTGCAACGCGGTCGCGGTGACGACGACGGTCATTATACCCAAACGGTTGGATTTAGTGTTAGCATCGCAAATGCCGACGGTCTTGCGACTCGGCGGATTGCGGGTGGTGGTCTATCCAAACGACCATCGCCCGCCGCATGTGCACGTCATCGGCGGTGGGTGCGAAGCGGTCTTTCGGCTCAATTGCCCGGCCGGGCCAGTACAACTGCGGGAGAACTATGGGTTTCCGCCGCACGAAACCGCCGGGATCGGGGCTGGCTTGCTGCGCCGGTTGGAGGAATTATGCAGCGAATGGGAGCGGATTCATGACCTCGCATGATGATTTTACAGTCGCTGTCAGGCACGCCGAGCAGCGTCTACGGACGAGTCCGTGCGCGGTGGCCGCCCGATATGACCGACGTAGCAAGCGCATCGTCGTGCGCCTGAGTTCCGGTCTCGACATCGCCTTTGCGACGCGCGACGCCCAGGGCCTGGAAAGCGCCGAACCGGACCAACTGGACCCAATCGAAATCAGCCCCTCCGGTCTCGGACTCCATTTCCCCAAGCTCGACGCCGATCTCTACCTGCCGGCGTTGCTGGAAGGCTTTCTCGGCTCGAGGGCCTGGATGGCCGCCCGCCTCGGCGCCCGCGGCGGACAGGCGACCAGCTTGGCGAAGATTTCGGCGGCGCGCGCCAATGGCCGGCTGGGCGGCCGCCCGCGAAAGACCGGCGTTTAAATTAATCCGGGATGACGGCGATCGCGCTGATCTCGATGAGGGCGTCGGGCGAGGTCATCTTCACCACCTCGACCATCGTCGAGGCCGGCAGCGGCTCCTTGAAGTATTCCGCGCGGATTTTATGGATGCCGGGGAACTGCTCCATGTTGCGGATATAGACGTCGACCCGGCAGATGTCGTCCATCGTGCCGCCGGCCGCCTCGACCGCAGCCTTCAAATTCTCGCACACCTGGCGGGTCTGCACCTCGATGTCGCCGACCCCGGCCATCGAGCCGTCGAGGCGGCGCGCCGTCATGCCGGAGATGAAGACGAGGCGGCCCTTCGCCTCGATCGCGGTGGCATGCGAAAACACCCCGCTCGGCTGGCGCAATTTGTCGGAGCGGATTTGAACCTTCGGCATGTTTTCCTCCTCGTCGTGGCGCCGCCGCGACCGTTATTGTCATTGCGACCCCTGGGCGGCAAGCGCTTGCGCTCCGTCCCGGGGGGAAGCAATCTCGCGCCGGCAATGCGCCTGATGATCGAGATTGCTTCGTCGCTGCGCTTCTCGCAATGACACCCTTATAGGGGCACCGCGCGATGTCCTCGCCGACCCACACCTCCCGCCCGGTGCCGGCGCGCATCGAGGACCGGCTGATCGTGGCGCTCGACCTCCCCGATGTCGGCGCGGCGCGGGCGATGGCCGAGCGGCTCGACGGCATCGTGTCGTTCTTCAAGCTCGGGTTGTGGCTGATCTTCGCTCCGGGCTTCGAGCGCCTCGTCGAAGACCTCGTCGGTCACGGCAAAAAAGTCTTTCTCGACGCCAAGATGTTCGACATCGGCGAGACCGTGAAACAGGGGGTGGCGCGCGCCGTCGAGCGCGGCGTCAGCTTTGTCACCGTGCACGGCGACCACGACATCATCCGCGCCGCGGTCGAGGGCAAAGGCGGCAGCGACCTGCGCATCCTGGCGATCACGGTCCTCACCAGCACCGACGATGCCGGCGCGCGCGAGATGGGCTATCTGTGCCCGGTCGAGGAGCTGATCCGCCACCGGGTCGCGGCGTGCACCAGCCTCGGCTGCGACGGCGTCATCGCCAGCCCCGCCGATGTGCCCGCCATCCGCCGCCTGCCGGGCGCCGACAAGCTGCTTGTGGTGACCCCCGGGGTGCGGCTGCCGGGCGCCGCGCTCGACGACCAGAAGCGCACCGGGACGCCGGCTGAGGCGATCGCGGCGGGGGCGGATTATCTTGTCGTCGGGCGCCCGATCGTGAGGGCGGCCGATCCGGCGGCGATGGCGGCGCGGATCGTCGCCGACATGGCCGCCGCGGCCTAACCGGGAACCGGGTTTCGCGTGTTGGAGGCGCTGTTCCGGTTTGGCGTCGCGCTGTGGCATGTCACGGGCATCGTGCTCTTGATCGTGCTCTTCACCGAATTCGGCGTCGACGGGCTGCGCTGGCTGAGCCGCCGCCTGCGCTATGGGAGGGGCCGGCTGCCCGACCGCTCGGCCACCGCCGACGCCTATGCCGGGGCCGACTGGGCGACCGGCTATTTCGACGAGTTCAACCGCTCGGTCCATGTCGATTGGAAGCCCTATGTCGAATGGTGGCAGCGGCCGTTTCGCGGCGCGTATGTGACCCTCGACGAGCGCGGCTTGCGGCCGACGCAGGGCGAAGCGGCGGAGGGGGCGCTGCGCATCCTGTGCTTTGGCGGCTCGACGATGATGGGGATGGGGGTGCGCGACGCGGCGACGATCCCCGCCATCCTGGCCCGCCGCCTCGCCGAACTCGGCCACCGGGCCGCAATCACCAACCTCGGCCAGCTCGGCCACAACAGCACGCAGGAGGTCATCAGCCTGCATCAGCTGCTCAAGGCGGGCGCGCGCGCCGACATTGCCCTCTTCTACGACGGCATCAACGAGATGATCAGCGCGGAGCAAACCGGGGCGGCCGACCGGCTGTTCAACGATGCGCGGCGCGTCGCCGAGTTCAACCTCCTGCATCCGAGCCGCCGCGGCGATCTTGTCCGGGCCGCGCTGGCCGCTGCCATGCCGCGCAGCCTGCGCCGGCTGCGCCAGCTGACCGGCCTCGCGTTGCGCGGCCCGATGCCACCGCCCGAGGCCGATCTATCGCGGCTCGACGTCGCCGGACTGGCCCGGCAGGTCATCGACGCCTACGCCGCGAATGTGCGCCTCGCGCGCCTCCTCGCCGGCGAGCATGGCTTGCGGACATTGTTCTTCTGGCAGCCGGTCATCACGACCAAAACCGTGAAGTCCGCGGACGAGCAGCGCTTCGAGCAGGATTACACCAGGGATGTGGCCGGCCGGCGCCGGCTGTTCGGCGCGGTCATTGTCCAGCGCCGGGGACGCCCCGAACTCGCCGCCGCCGAGGATGTGTTCGACCTGTCGGCGATCTTCGACGCACAGGCCGACCCGGTCTACATCGACGCCTATCACCTTTCGGAGAGCGGCAATATCGCCGTTGCCGAGGCGATGCTGCCGGCGCTCGTCACCGGTGGCGGCTTGCCGGGGCACCGCATGAGCGAGCGGGCCGCATCGTCGCCGCTGCCGGCGCCGTTCCGCGACTGCGCGGCGATTCTCGTCTGCCCCGCTACCGGCGCGCCCCTCGTTGCCGGCGATGATGAGTTCACCGCACCTGGGCGCCGCTATCCGGTGGTGGACGGCATCCCCCAGCTCTTCGCGCCGGTCGATGCCGCGATGTCCGCGCAGGACGTCACCGAGATGGTCAAGGCGTTCTACGAGGAGACCCCGTTTCCCAACTACGCCGACGGCGAGACCCCGGCGGGCCTCGTCGCCAAGGCGAAGGCGAACCTGCTGCTGAGCGCTCTCGACGCACAATTACCGACCCGCGCGGTGGTGCTGGAAGCCGGCTGCGGCACCGGACAGTTGACCAATTTCCTCGGGTTGTCGCCAGGGCGGCGGGTGTTCGGCGGCGACATCTGTTTGAATTCGCTCGGGCTGGCAAACGGCTTTCGCGAGAAACACGCCGTCGCCAACGCCGCCTTCCTGCAGATGAACCTGTTCCGCCCGCCGTTCGCGGACGACAGCTTCGACTTGGTAATCTGCAACAACGTCCTGCATCACACCGGCGACGCGCGCTCGGGGTTCGCGGCGCTGTTGCGCAAGGTGAAGCCCGGCGGGTTCATCCTCGTCGGGCTCTACAACCGCTGGGCGCGCCTGCCGACCCTGTGGCGGCGCTGGGTGTTCGCGCGGTTCGGTTCGGCCGCCCATCGGCTCGACCGCCGCCTCGCCGCCGGCCACTTCAACGAGGGACGCCGCCAGGCATGGTTCCGCGACCAGTATCAGCATCCCCACGAAACCCGGCACTCGATGGGCGAGGTGCTCCAATGGTTCGACGCGGCCGGGGTCGATTACGTCTCCAGCCTGCCGCCGGCCGACGGCAGCGCCTTCGCCGGCGATATCCAGCTCTTCGCACCGCAGCCGCGCGGCACCCCCGCCGGGCGTGCCGCAGCCCAGGCCAGGATGCTGCTCGCCGGCGGCAGCTACGGCGGCGTCTTCGTCATGGTCGGCCAGAAGCAGGGCACGGGTGATCGCAAGGGCGGCGCAGCTCGCGACGACTCGACCCAGCCGATTGACGAGCGAGCAGCTTGAATTCGTTTCTTCTGTGCTACATTGTAGCTCAGGAAGGATCTTGCCATGGCTGCCAATTCTGTTATCCGCGCGCGCATCGACGAAGAGACCAAGATCGAAGCCGCCGCCGTGCTGAAGGCGATGGGGCTTACCGTGTCCGACGCTTTCCGCCTGATGATGGTCAAGATCGCCAAGGAAAAGGCCTTGCCGTTCGAGCCGCTGGTGCCCAATGAGGAAACCATCGAGGCGATGAAGGCGGCGCGACGCGGCGAACTGGTGACCGTCGGCCCGCCGGGCAAGCTGCTCGCGAGCCTGAATGCGGACTGTTAGGCATACCAGCCGCTTCCGGCGCGACTACAAGCGGGAGAAGGCGGGGCGGCACGCCAAGCACCTCGATGCCGCGCTCATGTCAACGGTGGCGATGCTGGCGAAGGACGAGCCGTTGCCGCGGCGGTATTTCGATCACCCGCTCGGCGGCGAGTGGAGCGATCACCGCGATTGCCACGTCAGGCCCGACCTCATCCTGATCTACCGCAAGCCGGACGAGGCGAGCCTGGACCTTGTCCGCCTCGGCTCACACAGCGAACCCGGTCTGTGAGCGGCGAAGATAAAAGCGGCATGGCGGCAGGCG
>DATCQF010000368.1:0-3758 GCA_036569735.1 Allostellaceae bacterium
CCGGGTGTGCGACAGGGTGATCGAACTCCTCGAACTGTTGCGGCTCGACCCCGAGACCTACCGCAACAAATACCCGCATCAGCTGTCGGGCGGCGAGCAGCAGCGCGTCGGCGTCGCCCGCGCCCTCGCCGCCGACCCTGATCTCCTGTTGATGGACGAACCGTTCGCGGCGGTCGATCCGGTAACCCGCGGCGCTTTGCAGGGCGAGATCCTGCGCATCCAGCGGGCGACCAAAAAGACCATCGTGTTCGTGACCCACGACATCGAGGAGGCGCTCGTTCTGGCGAGCGACATCGCGATCCTCGAACGCGGCCGGCTCGCGCAGTGGGGCACGCCCGTCGAGATCCTCGAACACCCGGCTAGCCCGTTTGTCGCCGAGTTTGTCGGCGGCGCGGCGAGTGGGCTGAAGCTCCTCTCGCTGCGCACCGTCGCCGAGCGGCTGCGCGCCGGCGAACCTGCCGAAGGCGAGAGCCTGCCGAGCGACGCGTCACTGCGCGACGCGCTCGCCGCGATGGCCGCCGGCCGCACCGACCGCCTGCCGGTGGTCGATCACGACGGCCGCCCGCTCGGCGCGATCACCCTCGCCGATCTGGTGCGGTGATGAAGCCGCAGGAGTCTCGGACAGGGCCTTGTGCGTCCTTCGAGACGGCCGCTCCGCGACCTCCTCAGGATGACGTTCTTTTTTAACTCCATCATAGACTTACGTCATCCTGAGGAGCGTCCCGCAGGGGCGCGTCTCGAAGGACGCTCTATGGTGATGCAAGCCAAACCGAGTTGATGCGCCCCTCCCGCCTCCTCCTCAGTCCGCCGCTGTGGGTCGCGGCGTTGTTTTTCGCCCTCTTGATCGGAATGCCCGAGTTGCGCCCGGTGTTCCACTGGGCGTTTCCGGAGGTCAGCCCGCCGGTTTTCGCGCGCGGCAGCTTTTTTTCCCTGTGGCTGTCGCATGCCGGTCTGGTCGCGGTGGCGAGCCTTGCCGCGAGCTTTCTCGGGGTCGGCCTCGCGATCTTTGTGACGCGCCCCTGGGGCCGCGATTTCCGGCCGATCGTCAGCGCGCTCGCGACGGTCGGCCAGGCCTTTCCGCCGGCCGCGGTCTTGGCCCTCGCGGTCCCGGCGCTCGGCTTCGGGCCACGCCCGACGATCGTCGCGCTGTTTCTCTACGGTCTATTGCCGATTATCGACAACGCGATCACCGGGCTCGAAGGAGTGCCCGCTGCAGTGCGCGACGCGGCTGAAGGCATGGGCCTCTCCCCCTGGCAGAGGCTGCGCGATGTCGAACTGCCGCTCGCCGCGCCGGCGATCATCGCCGGGGTCAGAGTGTCGGTGACGATCGCGATCGGCACCGCGACGATCGGCTCGACGGTCGGCGCCTTGACCCTCGGCACCCCGATCTTCGACGGGCTGGCCGCCAACAAGCTGCCCTTCGTGCTGCAGGGCGCGGTGCTGGTCGCCCTCTTCGCAATCCTCACCGACATGCTGTTCGCCCGGCTCGAACGCCGGCTGCGGGTTCCCGGCGCGGAAGCTTGATCAGCCGCCGCCCTTGGCCCCCAGCCGCTTTTCGCGGATCACGCGGCGCCGCCCTTGGCGACGCCGACCATCGCGGGGCGCAATAGCCGGTCGTGCAGGATATAGCCGGGCTGTAATACCTCGACCACCGTCCCGGCCGGCAGATCGGGGCGCTCGGCCTCGAAGATCGCCTGGTGAAAATTGTGGTCGAAGCGTTCCCCCAAGGGGTCGATGCGCGTCAACCCGTGGCGCTCGAACGCGGCCAGGAGCTCGCGCTCGGTCGCCGCGACCCCGTCGAGGAGGCCGCGCGTGCGCGGATCCGGGATTTCGGTCTCGGGCACGGCGTCGAGCGCGCGGCGCAGATTGTCGGCCGCCGAGAGCAAATCCTTGGCAAATCCCGATACCGCGTATTTCTGCGCGTCGTCGCGCTCGCGCTGAAAGCGGCGTCGGACATTCTCGGTCTCGGCGAGTGCGCGCAACAGGCGGTCCCTTGTGTCGGCGAGCTCGGCCTCGGTGGCCGCGAGGCGCTCTTCGGGCGACGCCGGTTCGGCCTCGTCGAAAAACTCCGAGCCCTCAGGATCGCCAGAGGGATCGTCCCCCGGATCATTCGCCGGGGCACCCTTCGGGCGGTCGCCCGCCCCCTTCTCGTTGTCCTCGATCATGCCAAATTCATCCTGTCAGCCGGATCATCCTATCAGCCGGCCGATCATCTTGGCGGTGTAATCCACCATCGGGATGATCCGGGCATAGTTGATCCGGGTGGGGCCGATGACCCCGATTGCGCCGACGATCTGCTCGCGGCTGTTCTGATACGGCGCGATAATCAGGGAACAGCCGGCGACGCCGAACAGATGACTCTCGGCGCCGATAAAGATCTGCACCCCGTCGGCTTGCCGGCTGGCATCGAGCAGGCGCAGCACGGTCGCCTTGGTCTCCAGCATCTCGAAGAGGGCCCGCAACCGTTCGAGATCGGCAAGCCCGGTCACGTCTTCGAGCAGATTGGCCTGCCCGCGCACGATTAAGGCGCTCTGCCCATCGCCGCCGGCCCAGCTGGCAAGCCCGGTTGCGACGACGTGCGAGGTCAGTTCATCGAGCTGCGCCTGGTGCGAGCCGATCTCCTCGCCGATCTCGCTGCGGGTCTCCTCGATGGTGCGGCCAACGAGGCGCGAGTTGAGGAAGTTGCCGGCCGAAATGAGGGTCGAGGGCGGCAGCCCGAGCGGCACTTCGATGACCCGGTTCTCAACCAGCCCGTCCTCGGTGACGAGCACGACAAGGGCGCGCCCGGGCCCCAAATGCACGAACTCGATATGTTTGAGCGGGCGTTCCTGCTTCGGCACGACGACCACCCCGGCGCAATGCGAGAGGCCGGACAATGCCTGGGTCGCCTCCTCCAGCGCCTGCGCCAGGCTCACCCCGCGCGCCGCGCACAGGCTCTCGATATTCTGCCGCTCGGCCTCGGCGAGGTTGCCGATTTCGAGAAGCCCGTGGACATAGAGGCGCAAGCCGATTTCGGTCGGCAGGCGTCCGGCCGAGGTGTGCGGCGCATAGAGCAGCCCGGCCTCCTCGAGATCGGCCATCACATTGCGGATCGTCGCCGGCGAGAGGTTTTGCCCGAGCAGGCGCGACAGCGTGCGCGAGCCGATCGGCTCGCCGGTCTGCACATAGCCGTCGACGATCAGGCGAAAGATTTCGCGGCTGCGCTCGCTCAGATCGGCGATCGGCGAGGATGCCGCCGCCTGTCCCGTACGCTCACCGCGTGTCATATCCTCGCCACCATTGCATCGGACCCGCGACCGCGATCGGACTTTTTGCTCATTCGTGCGTCGTCCAACCCCCCGCGTCCGCCAGATCTAGGAATGCTGCCCCGCAGCGTCAACTCGCCACCCCGCCGGGCGAGCGCGCATCCACCGGGCACCGGCTACGGCGTCTTCTTGAATACCGCCTCGTAATGCTGGCCCTGCGGGGTGCTGAGGCGGCCGCCAAGATCGGCATAAAGCGGCTGGAAGGCGAATTGGCTGCCATCGGAGTTCTGGAACCGGAGTTCGCCGTCGCGGATGATCCCGGTGCCGTGCAGAATGCCGCGGGGGCCGCGCGGGTTCGCGCTCATCGGCCCAAAGACATAGACGATCGCCGCGGTGCCATCCGGCGTCACCCGTTCGACGATCAGCGCCGCGCAGAGTTGCGGCGTCCAGGATGCATCGCTCCAGATCCCGACAAACGGACGGAAGCGCTCGGGGACCGCGCCCGGGTCGGCG
>DATCQF010000369.1:0-2472 GCA_036569735.1 Allostellaceae bacterium
ACCGTGCGGCTTACCCTGAAACGGCTCGCCGTCGCTGGGCTCGGCTGGCCATTGCCGGTCGAGATGACCGATGCGGCGCTGGAGGCGCAGCTCTTTACCGCGGCCGGCAAGAAGCAGGGTCATCGCCGCCGCGCCGAGCCCGACTGGGCGGCGGTTCACCGCGAGCTGAAGCGCAAGCACGTGACGCTGCAGATCCTGTGGGACGAGTACATCGAGCAAAACCCCGACGGGTATCGCTATTCGCGGTTCTGAGAGCTGTACCGGGGCTGGGCGTCGCGCATCTCGGTCACGATGCGGCAGACCCATGCCGGCGGCGACAAGCTTTTCGTCGATTACGCCGGCGACCCGGTGCCGGTGATCATCGACCGGCTGACCGGCAAGACGAGACCGGCGCAGATTTTTGTCGCCGTGCTGGGCGCCTCCAATTTCACCTACGCCGAGGCGAGCTGGACCCAGGCGCTCGGCGATTGGATCGGAGCCCACACCAGAGCATTCGAGGCGATCGGCGGGGTACCGAACCTGCTGGTGCCGGACAACACCAAAGTCGCCGTGATCAAGGCCTGCCTCTACGAACCGCAGGTCAACCGCACCTACGCCGACATGGCGGCCCATTACGACACGGCTATCCTGCCGGCCCGCCCGCGGCGGCCGCGCGACAAGGCAAAGGTCGAGGCCGCCGTGCTGATCGTCGAGCGCTGGCTCTTGGGCCGGCTGCGCCATCGCCGCTTCTACAGCCTGGCCGAGCTCAACGCGGCGATCGGCGAGTTTCTGCATCAGCTCAACGAGGAGCGTCCGATCCGTCGGCTCGGCGTCACCCGCCGGGCGCTACTCGAGGAACTCGATCGGCCGCACCTCAAGGGCTTGCCCAGCGAGCCCTATGCCTTTGCCGAATGGCGGCTGCGCCGGGTCGGCATCGACTACCACGTCGAAGTCGAGGCGCACTTCTACAGCGTGCCCTACCGCTTCGCCCGGCGTGAGGTCGAGGTGCGGCTGACGCCGCGCACCGTCGAGGTCTTTCTCAAGGGCGAGCGGGTCGCCGCGCACCTGCGCTCCAGCGGTAATCACCGGCACACCACGGTCTCCGATCACATGCCGTCGAGCCATCGGCGCTATGCCGACTGGACCATCGAGCGCATTCGCTACGAGGCGGCTGCGATCGGTCCCGCCACGGCGGCGTTGTGCGAGCTGATCCTGGAGCGCCGGCCGCATCCCGAACAGGGCTTCCGCTCCTGCCTCGGTATCGTGCGCCTAGTCCGGCCGTTCGGCGCCGACCGCCTCGAAGCGGCGGCGATGCGCGCCATCGAGATCGGCACGCTGACCTACGGCTCGGTGCGCTCGATCCTCGACAACAAACTCGACCGCCAGGCCGCGCAAGGGCAGCCCGCCGACGGTGTCCCCGTCCTCCACCCCAACATCCGCGGACCCCGCTACTACCATTAACTGGTTAGGAGAATGAAAGTGCTGACCCATCCGATGCTCGATCAGCTCGCCAAACTCGGGCTTACCGGCATGACCCAAGCTTTCTCCGAGATCGAAGCCTCCGGCGAAGGCGCAACCCTGACCCACGCCGATTGGCTCGGTCTGCTCGTCGACCGCGAGATCACCCATCGCCGCGACAAGCGCCTGGCCGCCCGCCTGCGCTATGCCCGGTTGCGCCACAATGCCGTCGTCGAGGATGTCGATTACCGCGCACCGCGCGGCCTCGATCGCGCGCTGTTCCACAAGCTCGCCGGCGGCGAGTGGATCGACGCGCACGACAATCTGATCCTGTGTGGGCCGACCGGCGTCGGCAAAAGTTGGCTTGCCTGTGCGCTCGGCCACAAGGCCTGCCGCGACAATCGCTCGGTGCTCTATCAGCGCGTCCCCAAGCTCTTCGCCGAACTCGCGCTGGCCCGCGGCGACGGCCGATATGCCCGCATCATGCGCAGCCTGGGCGGCGCCCAGCTCCTCATCCTCGACGATTGGGGCCTCGATCCCCTCGACGCCGGCGCTCGCCGCGATCTCTACGAAATCCTCGAAGAACGCTACGACCGCCGATCGACCATCCTCACCAGCCAAGTCCCGGTCGACAAATGGCACCAAGTCATCGGCGACCCGACCTACGCCGACGCCATCCTCGATCGCCTCGTCCACAACGCACATCGTATCGATCTCACAGGCGACAGCCTGCGACGCACCCGACCGAGACCTGCCATGAAGGATTGACCAGCAGCCTGCTTATCGCGCAAAAACAAACCGCCAGCAGGACGCCTCAAGCGGGCGACATCATGTCGGAACAGCGAGCGACATGATCTCGGAATGACCGAGCGACATCGTCGGAATCAGCAACCCACGAATCGATCAAGCCGTTTCGGTATAACACAGGCCGAGCGCGGCGATCTCGGTACGCAGCCGGGTGTCGCTGCCGTAGCCGGCATTCATCAGCACGACGCCCGCCGCAACACCGGCGGCCCGCGCGGCGCGGATCTGCGA
>DATCQF010000370.1:0-1953 GCA_036569735.1 Allostellaceae bacterium
GACCCCGGAGGGCTGCGTCGGGCATGTCCTGGCGCGGCCCGACGAGGATCTGGTCCTGGCCCTGGAAATGCTGGCCGACGAGGTCGGCGCGCGGGCGACCCCGCCGGGGGTCGTCAACGACCAGCCGCCGGCTCCGGCATCGGGGGCGATCACCTCGGATGCGCTGGGCGCCTCATTGGGGGCGCTGATGCCGGAGAACGCGATCGTCGCCGACGAGGCGGTGACGACGGGGCGCGGCTTTTTCGCGCCGACCAAGGCGGCGCGGCCGCATGACTGGCTCTCCAACATGGGGGGCTCGATCGGGCTCGGCATGCCGCTGGCGACGGGCGCGGCGGTCGCCTGCCCCGACCGCAAGGTGGTGTCGCTGCAGGCCGACGGCAGCGCGATGTACACGGTGCAGGCATTGTGGACCCAGGCGCGCGAAGGGCTCGACATCACGACCGTATTGTTTGCGAACCGCACCTACCAGATCTTGAAGGGCGAACTCGCCAATGTCGGGGCCGGCAACCCGGGCCGGAAGGCGCTCGACATGCTCGATCTGGGGCGCCCCGATGTCGACTGGGTGGGCCTGGCCAAGAGCCTGGGCGTGCCCGGCGCGCGGGTCGAGGACATGGACGGGTTCAACCGGCGCTTTGCCGAGGGGCTCGCCACCCCGGGGCCGTTCCTCGTCGAGGTGGTGCTGTAGGAAAAGAAACGCTTCACCGCTAAGGACGCGAAGGATGCGCGAAGGACGCGGAGGACAGAAGATATATGTCATCCCGGCGGAAGCCGGGATCCATGCTTCAGGTTCTGGAGCGGTTGACGAATGGGTCCCGGCTTTCGCCGGGATGACATTTAAATTTTATAGTACGCTCCGCGAAACCTCCGCGTCCTCTGCGTTAAAGGGTTTTTGCTTCCTGCTTGCCGCGATGTTGTTCGCCCTGCCGGCCCACGCCATATGCGGCGGGCCGGTGGCAGATGGCGGGGCGCGGCTGTGGCGGGTGGCGGCGCAGCCGGAACAATCGGTCGCGATCACCTTTCTCGGGCACGCGAGCTTTATGATCGAAAGCCCCGAGGGGGTGCGCATCGTCACCGATTACAACGACATGATCGGCGCGCCGGTCACCCCCGACATCGTGACGATGAACAACGCGCACCCGACCCATTACACAGACAACGTCGACCCCGCCGTCAAATACGTGCTGCGCGGCTGGGACCCGGCGGGCGGGGTCGCGGCGCACCGGATCGAATACCGCGACGTCAAGGTCCACAACGTGCCGACCAACTTGCGCGAGGGCAACCTGCGCGAGGCAGGCGCGACCCGCTACAATGGAAACTCGATCTTTGTGTTCGAGGTGGCCGGGCTGTGCATCGCCCATCTCGGTCATCTCCATCACACGCTGACCGAGACGCATCTCGCCGAACTGGGCGCGATCGACATCGTGATGGTCCCGGTCGACGGGGCGTGGACCTTGAACCAGGAGGACATGATCGCGGTGCTGGCGCAGATCAAGCCGGCGATCGTCATCCCGATGCATGTGTTCACCGCGGCGACGCTCGACCGCTTCCTCGCGCGCGCGGCCGAGCGCTACCAAATCCGGCGTATGGCGGAGGCGCGGATCGTGGTGTCGCGCGCCGATCTGCCGGCCGAGCCGGAGATCTGGGTCCTCCCCGGGCGATAGGCAGCGATTCGCCGATGGAACTCGGGATGCCGCCGGGCGTTATGGCTAGAGGCTGTCTGTGAGGGCGTGGCCAAGGCCGCGCCAGGAGAGGGACTTCGCCGATCCCGCCCCTGTTGCCGTACATAATTCTGCGCGGCGGAACGTTATGCCGCGGCCCCCGATGCGATCCCGGGTATACGCATCGGAGGCGCAGACCGAGGGAACATCGGGCCACAGACCGCCGGATGCGGTGCTTTCGATGCCGCCGATCAAGCGACGGGCAACAGGTGTGCCCCCGCCTTGATCGGCGGCA
>DATCQF010000371.1:0-2019 GCA_036569735.1 Allostellaceae bacterium
GCCGATGAACTCCCCTGGGCGACCGAAGCGGTCCAAGACCGCCCGCCGGTCCGGCGCGGGTGCCGCACCGCGAACCGTCGCTCCCGACGGCGCCGCGCCTCACTTCGCGGCCCGGCTGGTGCCGCTCGATCCCGGTCTTTATGCCTTCAGCCTCACCGCCGACACCCGCTGGCGCGATCCGGTGGATGGTTTTGCGCTGCCTGCGATGCAGGTTTGCGCCGCACCGCACCAGGACGATCCCGAGGGAGGTGCCGTCGAGATCACCGACAGTTTCGGTCACGCCGGGTCATGGCTCGGAGGACACCGCAGGGTGCTGTTCGTCAAGGCGCCGGCAGGCGGCGGCGCGGCGCTCGTTACCGGATATTTGGCGCGTGAACCGGGCAGCGTGCCGCTTGAACTTGAGATTCGCCGCCTCGGTCCGCCCGCCCCTGTCATGACGCTTACGATGGGCGGCCCGGTCGCATCGGAGCGAACGCCGTCAGCCATGGGGCTGGACATCGTCGCGCATATTCGCGGCCGGGGCGATGTGCGCTTTCAGGACACGCCGTGGGTCGGCCGTCTCGGCCCGGGATTGTGGATAGAGGCGTTCATGATCCTTGCGCGCAGCCAATCTGCTGCCGCGGCGATCGAGTACAAGGGATTGACCGCGAGCGGCGCGGAAACCCCTTGGACCGACAGCGGCGAGCTGTGCGGTTCCCGGGACCGGAGCACCCCGCTGATTGGTTTCGCGGTGCGCCAAAAAGCCGTCGCGGGCGGTGCGTTGGTCGACTGTGACTATACCGGCTATTTCCATTCGGGAGCGATTGCGGGTCCCGTCCGCAATGGCGCGCCGTGCCGCTCCACGATCGAGAACGACCCGCTCGAAGGCATGCAGCTGCGCCTCACCCCGCGGCCAGCCCGCGATGCCGGGGCCCGTCCCGCCTCGGCCGGAATTGCTGCGCCCAGGTCCACCGCGGGCAAGACCGCATAGAACGCCGGGTGCGGTCAGGCGAGGATGGCGCGGCGCCGCAACTCCTCGACAAGCTGGTCGGCGAGGATCTCGGGGTCGTGGCCGATCGTGTCGAGGCGAATGTCGGGGTTCTGCGGCGGCTCATAGGCCGAGTCGATGCCGGTAAAATTGGGGATCGCCCCGGTACCGGCCTTGGCGTAGAGACCCTTGGGATCGCGCCGGATGCATTCCGCGATCGGCGTATCGATGAATACCTCGACAAAGGGATGCGGCGCGGCCACCTCGCGCGCCATCTGGCGGTCGGCGCTGAAGGGTGAGATGAACGCGCAGATCACGATGAGCCCGGCATCGCCCATCAGCCGGGCGACCTCGCCGATCCGCCGGATGTTCTCGACCCGGTCGGTGTCGGTAAAGCCGAGGTCGCGGTTGAGCCTATGGCGGACATTGTCGCCATCGAGCAGCATGGTATGGCACCCGATGGCCAAGAGTTTCTGTTCGAGCCGGTTGGCGATCGTCGACTTGCCCGCGCCGGACAAGCCGGTGAGCCACAGGACTGCCGGCCGATGCCCCTTGAGATCGGCGCGCTGCCCCGGGCTGATCGCCGAGTCATGCCAGTGGATATTGCCGGCGCGGCGCAGCGCGAAGGCGATGACCCCAGCGGCTGCGGTCTCCTGGGTAAGACGGTCGATCAGGATAAAGCCGCCGGTGTCGCGGTTTTTCGCATAAGGGTCGAAGGCCACCGGCACGCTGGTCGCCAGATTGCAGAAGCCGATCTCGTTGATGTCGAGCGTGTGCGCCGCGACATGCGCCCCGCTATCGACATCGATCCGGTGCTTCAGCCCGGTGACCGTCGCCGATACGGTCCGCGTGCCGATCTTGAGCCAGTAGGAGCGGCCGGGGACGAGGCTCTCCTCCTTCATCCACACCACATGCGCGGCGAACTGGTCGGCGAACTCGGCAGGCGCCTGCGGATCGACCAGCATGTCGCCGCGCGCGACATCGATCTCGTCCTCCAGGGTCAGGGTCACCGCGTCTCCCGTCGCGGCGCGCGGCAGGAGGCCACCGAAGGT
>DATCQF010000372.1:0-3399 GCA_036569735.1 Allostellaceae bacterium
CTATGCGTGCTGTACCCCGAGCTATAGCCGATCCCGCCGAATTTGGTTTTGAAGGTCGGGTCCGTCGTTGCCAGGTAGCGGTAATCGACATCGAACGCCAAGGCCGGATTGATGTTGTATCGAATCCCGGCGATCCCCTGATAGCCGAATTCCCACTGGGTGTTGCTGGCGATCGTGCCGAACGGCTTGATCGAGAGCCCCTCATGGAGCCCCACGGCGCCGATGCCGGCGCCGATATGCGGCGTGATCGGGAAGCCCAGAGTGAAGTCATAGATCAAGTTGCTCATGACCGCATAGGCGTTGCGATTGCCCTGCGCCGCTACATTGAACGGGCCGATGCCAAAGCGGCTCTGTCCGTTCTGCTGGTAGCGGAATTCTTCCTCGAAGCGCCACGGGCCCCATTCATAGCCGCCGCGAGCGCCGACATTGAACCCGTCGTTGAAGCTTTGCCGGATCCCGATGCCGCCGATGGTTTTTCCGCGCTGGTTCTCGAGGGTGGTCCAGCCGCCCTCGCCGCCGAAGTACCAGGCGCCCGGCCCGGCGGGCGAGGCGAACAACTGCGCCTGTGCGTCCGCCCAGCTCAAGGCCACGGCGAGCGCGACACCGGCGCCTAGCAGATAGCGATTTCTCATCCCATACCTCCGGCCGCAAATACACGTGTGACGATGGTTACCCCACCACCGTTGGCCCCATGATTACCATCCACTTTTACGATGGCAATCGCTTTTTAGCTCGCCAACGCCGTCAACCGGGCCGGCGGAGCAGAACGCGGCAAATAGCGACATTCACGCAACAGTTTGCCCACAAACCAGCAAATTCGCGCCAATACCGCCGAGACATTTGCGCAACACCCGAAAAACGTTGGGATTGCTTGCGGTATTGGCGCCGAAAGTTATGCCATGAAGGGCGTTGCCGGCGCATCGGCGTGCGCCCCGCTCACCGCGCGTGCGATGTTAGCTTTTGTTCAATGTAGGGTGCAAGGTGGGGTGCAAGGCGCCAAACCGCGAATCGGCGATGCACAACGCCCGCCGGATTTTGAGAGGCAATCGTGGAGATCAGCGACATCCCGTTCGGCACCACCGATTGGGCGGACATACCGGAGACGATCCACCCCGGCGAGAGCGGCGTCGCGCGCTGGCGCACCCGGGAGTTCGGCGACATCCGCGTGCGGGTCGTCGAATATTCCGCCGGCTACCGGGCCGATCACTGGTGCTCGAAGGGTCATATTCTCTACGTGCTCGAGGGTGTCCTCGAAACCGAGCTCGGCAGCGGCGGCAAGGTCACGCTGACCCCCGGGACCAGCTATCAGGTCGCCGATGGCGCCGAGCCTCACCGCTCGTCGACGGCGACCGGGGTGCGGTTGTTCATCGTCGATTGATCAGCGCTCCGCATCGTTCCCGGCTTCCGCATCGCTCCCAGCTTCCGATTCGTTCCCAGCTTCCGCATCGTTCAGCGACAGGAGGGTGGCATTGCCGCCCGACGCGGTCGTGTCGACCGATACGGTGCGCTCGGTGGCAAAACGGTGGAGATAGCGCGGGCCGCCGGCCTTTGGCCCGGTGCCGCTGAGCCGTTCGCCGCCGAACGGCTGCGCCCCGACGACGGCGCCGATCATCGTGCGGTTGACATAGCTGTTGCCGACGCCGAGCCGCGCCCGGATGTGGCTCACGGTGTCGTCGATCCGGCTGTGGATGCCCAGGGTCAGCGCGTAGCCGGTCGCCGCGATCTCGTCGAGCACCGCATCGAGCCGGTCGGCCGGCCAGCGGATCACATGCAGGATCGGCCCGAACACCTCGCGCGGGAGGCGGCCCGCCGAATCGATCTCGAAGGCGCGCGGCGCGAAAAAGCTGCCGTGCTCGATCCCCGGCGGCGGGCTGCATTGGTAGACAAGCCGGCCCTCGCGGGCCATCCGCTCGGCGTGGCGCTGCAAGGCCTGCCGCGCCTCCTCGTCGATGACCGGGCCGATATCGGTCGAAATCAGCGCCGGATCGCCGATCCGCAGCTCGGCCATCGCCCCCGCCAGCATCGCCAGAACCCGCTCGGCGATATCGTCCTGGAGGTAGAGCAGGCGCAAGGACGAGCAGCGCTGGCCGGCGCTGTCGAAGGCCGAGATGAGGACATCGCCGACGACCTGCTCGGGCAATGCCGACGAATCGACGATCATCGCGTTCTGGCCGCCGGTCTCGGCGATCAGCGGCACGATTGGTCCCGGGCGTGCGGCGAGCGCGAGGTTGATGGCGTGCGCGGTTTCGGTCGAGCCGGTGAAGGCGATCCCGGCGATTCGCGGGTCGTCGACGAGCGCGCCGCCAATGCTCGCGCCGGGACCCGGCAGCAGGTGGAGGGCGTCGTCCGGGATCCCCGCGGCGAGCATCAGGCGGACCGCGGCGGCGGCGACCAGCGGGGTCTGCTCGGCCGGCTTGGCGATGACCGCGTTGCCGGCAGCGAGCGCGGCGGCGATCTGCCCGGTGAAGATCGCCAGCGGGAAATTCCACGGCGAAATGCAGGCAAACACCCCCCGCCCGTGCAGCGACAACTCGTTGCGCTCGCCGGTCGGGCCGGGGAGAGGCTCGGGCCGGGCAAAATCGGCGCGGGCGCGGGCGGCGTAATAGCGCAGGAAATCAGCGGCCTCGCGCACTTCCGACAGCGCCGCCGGTAGCGTGCGGCCGCCCTCGCGGATAACCAGCGCCATCAGGTGGGCGCGGTCGCGCTCGTAGAGATCGGCGGCGCGCTCCAGGACGGCGGCGCGCGAATCGGCCGGGGTGCGGTTCCACGACGGCGCCGCGCGCACCGCGCGGGCGAGCGCTTGCTCGACCGCATCCGGCGGGGCGCTCGCCGCGCTGCCGATCTGGCGCCGCCGGTCGCTCGGGTCGAACACCGGCTCGCCGGTCCCGGTGTGTTCGATGCCTCCGACGATCGGCCGGGCATGCCAATTCCCCCGGACCGCCTCGGCAAGCCCGCGCTGCAGCCCGGCGAGGGCGCGCGGATCGGCAAGGTCGAGCCCCGGTGAATTCAACCGCACCGGCTGGAACAGATCGCGCGGCGCCGGGATGCGCGGATGCGGCTTCACCTTTAGCTGTGCCAGCCTTGCGATCGGGTCGGCGACGATCTCGTCGATCGATTCGCGCTCGTCGACGATGCGGTTGACAAACGAGGTGTTGGCGCCGTTTTCGAGGAGCCGCCGCACCAGATAGGCGAGGAGGTCCTCGTGGCTGCCGACCGGCGCGTAGACCCGGCACGGGATGTTCATCTTATCGGCGCCGACCACCTCGCCGTAGAGCGCCTCGCCCATGCCGTGCAGCCGCTGGAATTCGTAAGCTCCCGTGCCGCCGGCATCCTCAATCACACTCGCGACCGTGAGCGCATTGTGGGTGGCGAATTGCGGATAGAGCCGTGGCCTTAGCC
>DATCQF010000373.1:0-2637 GCA_036569735.1 Allostellaceae bacterium
CGTCAACATGATTCCGGCAGTCTTCGGGCTGAGTACTTTCTTCAGCGCATCGACGTCGACGTCGCCGTTCTTGTCGGTCGGGATCTCGCGCACGGTGCAACCGCACATGGTCGCGGTCGCCGGGTTGGTGCCGTGCGCCGATTCCGGCACGAGGAGGCGGGAACGAGGGTCGCCGCGGGCTTCGAGCGCGGCGCGGATCGTCATGATGCCGCATAATTCGCCTTGCGCCCCGGCGGCCGGCGACAGCGCGAGCGCCGGCATGCCGGTCAAGGTCTTCAGCCAATGCGCCAATGTGTCGATCAGCTCGAAGGCGCCCTGCACGCTCGCCTGCGGCTGCAACGGATGCAGATCGGCGAAGCCGGGCAGCCGCGCCAGCTTCTCGTTGAGCCGCGGGTTGTGCTTCATCGTGCACGAGCCCAATGGATAGAGGCCGCTGTCGATCGCGTAGTTCTTCTGCGACAGCCGGGTGAAATGCCGCACGATCTGCGGCTCGCTGAGCCCGGGGAGGCCGATCGGAAGACGCCGTTCGAGCTCGCCCAACCGCGCGCGGAACGGTGGCGGCTCGGGCAAATCCACCCCGCAATGACCGGGCGAATCCTGCTCGAACAGGAGCGGCTCCTCGATCTGCAGCCCGCGGTTGCCGCTGATCGTCTGCACCGGTCCGGCATCAGAGGTGACGGGCGCGCTCAGCGCCTGGCTCCACTCGCTCATCGCAGCACCTCCCCGAGCGCCGTTGCAAAACGGTCGATGTCCTCAGGCGTTACCATCTCGGTCGCCGCCACCAGCAGCAGATTTTCGAGTTCGGCCCGCCCGGGATAAAGCCGGCTGACCGGGATGCCGGCGAGGACGCCGCGCCCGGCCAGCGCATCGACCACCGGCGCCGCGGCGCGCGGCAGATGCAAGGTGAACTCGTTGAAGAAGCTCCTGTTCACCAGCTCGACCCCGGGGATCGCCGAGAGAGTTTCCGCGGCCGCCACGGCGGTCGCGTGGTTGAGCCGGGCGAGCCCGGTCAGCCCGGCCTCGCCGAGCAGCGCCAGGTGGATCGTGAAGGCGAGCGCGCACAGCCCCGAATTGGTGCAGATGTTGCTCGTCGCCTTCTCGCGCCTGATGTGCTGCTCGCGGGTCGAGAGCGTCAAGACCCAGCCCCGCCTGCCCTCGGCATCAACGGTCTCGCCGACGAGGCGCCCGGGCATCTGGCGCACGAACTTCTCGCGGCTGGCAAAGAGCCCGACATGGGGGCCGCCGAAATTGAGCGCATTGCCGAAGGACTGGCCCTCGGCGGCGACGATGTCGGCGCCCATCTCGCCGGGCGGGCGGATCGCGCCCAGGGACAGGATCTCGGTGACGACGACGACCAGGAGCGCGCCGGCCTCGTGGCAGATCCGCGCCAGCTCCGAATAATCGCGGATCTCGCCATAGAAATCGGGGTTCTGCACGACGACGCAGGCGGTGTCGGCCGCGATCAGAGCCGCCAGATCCTCGCCGCCGCGGGGCGCCGCGTCCGCGGTCACCAGCTCGTGTCCGGCGAAATGCGCATAGGTCTCACACACCTCGCGGTACTGCGGGTGCAGCCCGCCGGACAAGACCGCCTTGTTGCGCCGGGTGACGCGGCCGGCCATCGCGACCGCTTCGGCGCACGCGGTTGCGCCGTCATAGAGCGAGGCGTTGGCGACCTCCATCGCGGTCAGAAGCGCGATCTGGGTCTGGAATTCGAACAGGTATTGCAGCGTGCCCTGCGCCAGCTCCGGCTGATAGGGCGTGTACGAGGTCAGGAACTCGCCGCGCTGGATCAGGTGGTCGACCGCGGCCGGGATGTGGTGGCGATAGGCGCCGCCGCCGAGAAAGAACGGCACCGCGCCGGCGCTGGTGTTCTTCGCGGCCATCGCGCCGAGGCGGCGCTCGACCTCGAGTTCGCCCATCGCCAGCGGCAGATCGAGGAGGCCCTCGTGGCGCGCCGCGGTGGGGACATCGGCGAACAGCGCGTCGATCGATGGGACGCCGATCGCCGCGAGCATGTCCCTTCGGTCGGCATCGGTCAGCGGCAGATAGCGCATCAGTGCTGCTCCGCGACAAAGGCCTCGTATGCCGCTTCGTCCATCAGCGCATCGAGCTCCTTCGGGTCGGCGAGGCGGAGCTTCAAAAACCAGCCCTCGCCCATCGCATCGGCGTTGACCCTTGCCGGATCGCCGACGATCGCATCGTTGACCGCGACGACCTCGCCCGAGACCGGGGCATAGACCTCGCTCGCCGCCTTCGCCGATTCGACGACCGCCGCCTCCTTGCCCTGCGCCACCGTGCGGCCGATCTCCGGGAGCTCGACGTAGACGACATCGCCCAGTTGCGACTGCGCGTAATCGGTGATGCCAATGACGGCGACATCGCCCTCTTGCCGGACCCATTCATGGTCCCTGGTGAATCGCGTGGCGCTCATCGGATTCCTCCTGATTTAACTAATTACCGTCGCCCCCGCGAAGGCGGGGGTCCAGTGCAACCGCTGAAACCCTGGCCGCCCCTGGGTTCCCGCTTTCGCGGGAATGACGGTGGATGATGTGTGATGCATTTATTCAGCCGACCCCCACCCCTCCCTCCCCCGCGATCCCCGGGTCTAGCCCGGGGAGGGGAGGGTTAGGGTGGGGG
>DATCQF010000374.1:0-13571 GCA_036569735.1 Allostellaceae bacterium
CATCAAGGGTCGCGTGGTGTCAACTAATATCAAGGTTATCTGCGGGGATCAGAGCACGGACACGGCCTTTCTGTGTCCGTATCAAGGGCATAGCAAATGACCCTTGGAGCGACCTCCTATCGCGTCCTCGCCAGGAAGTACCGGCCGCAGACCTTCGCGCAGGTGATCGGCCAGGAGGCGATGGTCCGCACCCTGTCGAATGCGATCGAGACCGGGCGGATCGCGCACGCCTTCATCCTCACCGGGGTGCGCGGGGTCGGCAAGACGACGACGGCGCGGATCATCGCCCGGGCGCTCAACTGCATCGGCCCAGACGGCACCGGCGGCCCGACCGTCACGCCGTGCGGTGAGTGCGTCCATTGCCGATCGATCGCCGAGGATCGCCATGTCGACGTCATCGAGATGGACGCCGCCTCGCGCACCGGGGTCGACGACATCCGCGACCTGACCGAGGGGGTGCGCTACCGGCCGGTATCGGCGCGCTTTAAGATCTACATCATCGACGAAGTGCACATGCTGTCGAAGAACGCCTACAATGCCTTGTTGAAGACGCTCGAGGAGCCGCCGCCCGACGTCAAGTTCGTGTTCGCGACGACCGAAATCCACCGGGTTCCGGTGACGGTGCTGTCGCGCTGCCAGCGCTTTGCGCTGCGCCGGGTGCCGATCGAGCAGCTCGTCGACCACTACCGGCACATCGCCGAGGCGGAGGCGATCACAGTCGCGCCGGCGGCGCTGGGCCTGATTGCCCGCGCCGCCGACGGCTCGGTGCGCGACGGCCTCTCGCTGCTCGACCAGGCGATCGCGCTGTCGGGCTCCGGCTCCGGGGCGGCGATCGAGGCAGCGGCGGTGCGCGACATGCTCGGCATCGCCGACCGCAGCCTCGTCTTCGACCTGCTGGAGACCGTGCTGAAGGGCGATGCGGCCGGCGCGCTCGACCGGATGGACAGCCTCTACGAGGGCGGCGCCGATCCCTTGATGGTGTTGCAGGATCTGCTCGACCTGACGCATTTCCTGACCCGGCTGAAGCTGGCCCCCGAGGCCGGCGCCGGCGATCCGCTCGAAGCCGGCGAGCGCGAGCGCGCCCGGCCGCTCGCAGCGGCGCTGGCGATGCCGGTGTTGGCGCGCGCCTGGCAGATGCTGCTCAAGGGCCTTGAGGAGGTGCAAGCGGCGCCCTCCCCGGCGCAAGCCGCCGCGATGGTGCTGGTCCGCCTCGCCTATGTCGCCGATCTGCCGGCGCCGGCAGATCTGGTGCGTGCGTTGACCGCAGGTGGCGCAGGGAGCCCAGCGGCGGCGGTCGCGCCGCCGGTCGTCGTCGCGGCGGTGGCCCCGGCGATGAATCGCACCGCGGGCGTCTCTCCCGCACCCACCGCGGCGCCCTCAATCGGCGGGCGGGACGCGCGCGGTCCATCGTTGGCCGCCGCTGTGGTTCCGACCATCACAGCGCCGCAGCCCGCATCGGAGGCGTCGCCGGGCGCCGAGCTTGCGGCGATGCCGCAAAGCTTCGCCGAAATCGTCGCCCTTTTCGACACCCGGCGCGAGGCGGTTATTGCCGCGCATCTCAAGGCGAATGTCCGTCTGGTCAGCTTCGAGCCGGGCCGGATCGAGATTCGCCCGACCGACGCGGCGCCAAAGAACCTGACAAACCAGCTCGGCGCGATGTTGGGCGAATGGACCGGTTCGCGCTGGATTGTCGCCGTCTCCCAGGCCGAAGGCGCGCCGACGCTGGCCGAGGCCGAAGCGCGGCGGGAGAGTGTGCTGCGGAACGAGGTCGCATCGCACCCGTTGGTGCGGGCGGTGCTGGAGACTTTCCCCGGCGCGATGATCGCGGCGGTGCGCGAGCGCTTCGCCGCCGCCGATTCCGGGACCGCAGCGGCGGCGGATGAATTTGGCGACGATGTCGGCGATGATGGGGCGGCGACGGAAGAGGATTCGTCATGAAAAATCTCGGCCAGCTGATGAAACAGGCCCAGGCGATGCAATCCAAGATGGCCGAGATGCAGGCGCAGCTCGAAGCCGTCGAGATGGTCGGGGCCGCCGGCGGCGGCATGGTCCAGCTGACGCTCAACGGCAAGGGCGATGTGAAACGGGTCACGATCGACAAGGCGGTGGTCGATCCGGCCGAAACCGAGGTGCTGGAAGACCTGATCGTCGCAGCGTTCAACGACGCCCGGCAAAAGGTCAATGCCCACGCCGAATCCGAGATGCAGAAGCTGACCGGCGGCCTCGCGCTGCCCGGCGGCATGAAGCTGCCGTTCTAATTAGACCGTCGGTGCGACTCGAAGCCGCCCCCACCCTCCCGCTTGCAGGGGAGGGTGATAGGGGCGACTCCCGGAAGCTCCCTCCCCCGCAAGCGGGGGAGGGTCGGGGTGGGGGCTGACCACCGCCATGTCTGAACTCGACACGCTGATCCAGCTGCTGGCGCGGCTGCCGGGGCTGGGGCCGCGCTCGGCGCGGCGCGCCGCGCTGTTTCTCTTGAAGCGGCGCGAACAGGTGATGCAGCCTCTGGCGGCGGCATTGGGTGCGGCCGCGGCGGCGATCCGGCCGTGTACGGCGTGCGGCAACCTCGACACCGCCGACCCGTGCGCGATCTGCCGCGACCCCGGGCGCGACCCGAAGGCGATCTGCGTCGTCGAGGACCTCGCCGATCTGTGGGCATTGGAACGCACCGGCGCCTTCCGCGGGCGCTACCACGTGCTCGGCGGGACCCTGTCGGCGCTCGACGGCATCGGCCCGGATGACCTCAACATCGCGCGGCTGCTCGCGCGGCTCGGGCCCGATACCGAGATGATCCTCGCCCTCAACGCAACCGTCGATGGCCAGACGACGGCGCACTACATCGCCGACCGCGCCGAGGCGACCGGCGCGCGCATCTCGCGCCTCGCCCAGGGCGTGCCGATCGGCGGCGAACTCGATTATCTCGACGAGGGCACCCTGACCGCCGCGCTCAAGGCCCGGCGGGCACTATAGACCAGCGGCGAGCGCCTACGCGGCGCGGCGGCGGCTCTTGACGCGGGTGTTGCCGCCGCCTTCCTCCTCGAAGAGGTCGGCGAGGCGTTCGAGCATGACGCCGCCCAATTGTTCGGCGTCGACGATCGTTACGGCGCGGCGGTAATAGCGGGTGACGTCGTGGCCGATGCCGATCGCGGTCAGTTCGACGCTGCCGATCCGCTCGATCTCGCGAATGACCTCGCGCAGGTGCTTTTCGAGGTAGTTGCCGGGATTGACCGAGAGGGTCGAATCGTCAACCGGCGCGCCGTCCGAGATGACCATCATGACGCGGCGCTCCTCGGGCCGGCCCAACAGGCGGTTATGCGCCCACATCAGCGCCTCGCCGTCGATGTTCTCCTTCAGGATGCCCTCGCGCAGCATCAGCCCGAGATTGCGCCGGGCGCGACGCCACGGCGCATCGGCCGCCTTGTAGACGATGTGGCGCAGATCGTTGAGCCGGCCGGGGTTGGCGGGCTTGCCGGCGGCGATCCACTTCTCGCGCGCCTGCCCGCCCTTCCACGCCCGCGTCGTGAAGCCGAGGATCTCGACCTTGACGCCGCAGCGCTCCAGGGTGCGGGCGAGGATGTCGGCGCTCATCGCCGCGACCGTGATCGGCCGGCCGCGCATCGAGCCCGAATTGTCGATCAGCAGGCTGACGACGGTGTCGCGGAACTGGGTCTCGCGCTCGCGCTTGTAGGACAGCGGCAGGACCGGGTTGGTCACCACCCGGGAGAGCCGCGCCGCGTCGAGGATGCCCTCCTCCAGATCGAACTCCCAGGCGCGCGTCTGTTTCGCCAGGAGCCGGCGCTGCAGGCGATTGGCGAGCCGGGCGATGACGCTCTGCAAATGCGCCAGCTGCTGATCCAACAGGTGGCGCAAGCGGCCGAGTTCGTCGGCATCGCACAGCTTGTCGGCCTCGATGACCTCGTCGGCCGTCATGCTGTAGGCGCGATAGATCGCGTTTTCGTCGGGGCGGCCGCGCGGCTGCACCCCAGGCCGCCCCGGGCGTCCAGGGTCGTCGTCGCTGGCGCCGGGCATCATCTCGCCGTCGGCATCGGCGTCGCCGTCCTCCTCGGCGTCGCCATCGGCGCTGTCGGCCGGCGACCCGTCGGGCGAGGGCTGCGCGCCGGCGCTGGCGCTTTCACCCTCGCTCTGGTTCTCGCCGTCGGCCTCGTCGCCCTGGCTCTGGTTGTCGTCGGACGAGGAATCGTCGACTTCGCCGAGGTCGAGATCGAGGTCCTGGATCAGGCGGCGGGTGGCGCGGGCGTAGGAATCCTGGTCCTCGATGGTGCGGTCGAGCTCGGCGATGTCCCTGCTGATCTTGCCTTCGAGCCACGGGCGCCACAGATCGACGACGTGCCGCGCCGCGGGCGGCGGCGGCTCATGGGTCAAGGCTTCGCGCGTCAACAGGCGCACCGCCTCGGCCATCGTGCTCTCGGTGCGCTCAGTGACGCGCTCGAAACCCTGGCGCTGATACTGCTCGTCGAGCATCGCGGTCAGGTTCGCGGCGACCCCGACCATGCGGCGCGCGCCGAGGGCTTCGACCCGCGCCTGTTCGAGCCCCTCGAACACGGCGCGCGCCAAGGGGCTTCCCGGCACGCGCTTCGAGTGCACCCCGTCGTCGTGATAGCGCAGCCGCAACGCCATGCTGTCGGCGGCGCCGCGCAGCTGGGCCGCCTCGTCGGGCGGCAGGTCGCGCGCCGGGTTGGGCAGCTTGACCCGCGAGCCGGCGAGCCCCGGCGGCTCCGGGCCGAACCCGACGGTCAGATCATCGCGCTCGGCGATCGCCCGCACCGTCGAGGCGATCGCCCGCTTGAAGATCTCGGTCGGCGAGGTGGCCTGAGCCATGGCGTGCCGCTTTCTACATCAACGTGGCGTTGACGCCGGTCTCGGACAATTCGGTGCCGAAGCAGCGCTGGTAGTATTCCGCCACGGTCGGCCGCTCCATCTCGTCGCATTTGTTGAGGAAGGTCAGCCGGAAGGCGAAGGCGAGATCGCCGAAGATGCGGGCGTTTTCGGCCCAGGTCATCACCGTGCGCGGCGACATCACGGTCGAGATGTCGCCGTTGATGAAGCCGCTGCGGGTCAGATCGGCGAGCGCCACCATCGCGCTGACGCGGCGCCGGCCTTCGTCGTCGTTCTGGTCGGGCACCTTGGCCAGCACGATCTCCACTTCGGCATCGTGCGGCAGGTAGTTCAAGGTCGCGACGATGTTCCAGCGGTCCATCTGGCCCTGGTTGATCTGCTGGGTGCCGTGGTAGAGGCCGGTGGTGTCGCCGAGCCCGACGGTGTTCGCGGTCGAGAACAACCGGAAGCCGGAGTGCGGCCGAATGACCCGGTTCTGGTCGAGGAGGGTCAGCTTGCCTTCGACCTCGAGCACGCGCTGGATCACGAACATGACGTCCGGCCGGCCCGCGTCGTATTCGTCGAAGCACAGCGCGACCGGGTGCTGCAACGCCCAGGGCAGGATGCCTTCGCGAAACTCGGTGACCTGCTTATTGTCGCGCAGCACGATCGCGTCCTTGCCGACAAGGTCGATGCGGCTGATGTGGCTGTCGAGATTGACCCGGATGCACGGCCAGTTGAGGCGGCACGCAACCTGCTCGACATGGGTCGATTTGCCGGTGCCGTGGTACCCGCAGATCATCACCCGGCGGTTGAAGGCGAAGCCCGCGAGGATGGCGAGCGTCGTGTCATGGTCGAAGCGATAGGCCTCGTCGAGATCGGGCGTGTGCTCGCTCGGCCGGCTGAACGCCGGGACTTCGAGGTCGCTGTCGATCCCGAAGGTCTGCCGTACCGATATCTTAATGTCCGGCTCCCCGATCGGAGTCGGAGTGGATGCCGCTTGCTGAACGGTTGGCATGCGTCTGGTGCTTTCTGGTGTTGCGGTGGAAAGATTGAGCCAGCGATCCTGCGATGCTCAGTTGATGTAGCTGGCCTTGAGGGTCGCATAGGCTTGGTTGATGATCTTCAGCTTCTCCTCGGCGGCCTTGTCGCCGCCATGGGCGTCCGGGTGATGCTCCTTGACCAGCATCTTATAGCGCGCCTTGAGGCGCACCGGGGTGAACGGCGCCTCGAGATCGAACACCGCGAGGGCCTGCTCGCGGGCCGAGGCGGCACGCGCCGCGGTATCCTTCGCGTGACCATTGGCATGGCCTCCGGCATGACCATTGGCGCGGCGCCCATTCTCCTTCCCGGCGTGCTCCTTGCCGGAATAGAAACCGAAAGGATCGCGAATACCGGGGGTCGGGCCGTGGCGCTCGCCAAGCTTCCAGCTCGGACGCTGCCACACCGTGTCGCGCCGGATCTCCGCCTCGATCTCAGGTTCGCTCATCCCGGCATAATAGTTCCACGCGACGTTATAGGCACGCACATGTTCGAGGCAGAACCAGTAATAGGAGTCGAGTTCGAGCCGCGATTTCGGCGCGCGGAAATCGCCGCCGGATTCGCATCCGGGGTGGTTGCACAGGCGCGTCGGCGGCAAAGGCTCGGCCGCGAAGACGGGGTCTATCGGTTCACGCCGCATCGCCCCAGTATGGGTGGCCGGCTGCCGTGTGACAAGCACTCGCCGCGCCGCATGTCCAGCCGAGCGCGCCATGCAGAGCAGGATTGCGCCCCGAGCAAGCGACACCCCCGGCGAGCGGATCGATGCAAGCTGTCGCCGAACAAGAAACCGCCCGCCCGCGGTTTCCCACGGGCGGGCGGCTTTTTTGCCGAGCGAAGCGTCTGGTTTAGAAGTCCATCCCGCCCATGCCGCCCATCCCGCCCATGCCGCCGCCCGGCGGCATGCCCGGCGCGCCCTTGGGCTCGGGCTTCTCGGCCACCATCGCCTCGGTGGTGATCAGGAGGCCGGCGACCGAGGCGGCATCCTGCAGCGCGTGCCGCACGACCTTGGTCGGATCGATGATCCCGGCCTGGATCATGTCGGTGAACTCGCCCTTCTGCGCGTCGTAGCCGTAGTTGGTGTCCTTGCTATCGAGCAACTTGCCGACGATGACCGACCCGTCGGTGCCCGAGTTCTCGGCGATCTGCCGGACCGGCCACTGGATCGCCTTGCGGACGATCTCGATGCCGACCTTCTGGTCGGAGTTGGCCGGGGTCAGCTTGTCGAGCGCGCGGATCGCATAGAGCAGCGCCACCCCGCCGCCCGGGACGACACCCTCCTCGACCGCCGCGCGGGTCGCGTGCATCGCGTCGTCGACCCGATCCTTGCGCTCCTTGACCTCGATCTCGGTGGCGCCGCCGACGCGGATGATGGCAACCCCGCCGGCAAGTTTCGCCAGGCGCTCCTGCAGCTTTTCGCGATCGTAGTCGGAGGTGGTCTCCTCGATCTGCTGGCGGATCTGGGTGCAACGGCCCTCGATGTCCGCCTTCTTGCCGCCGCCGTCGATGATCGTGGTGTTCTCCTTCTCGACGCGCACCTTTTTCGACTGGCCGAGCATGTCGAGGGTGACGTTTTCGAGCTTGATGCCGAGATCCTCGCTGATCACCTGGCCGCCGGTCAGGATCGCGATGTCCTCGAGCATCGCCTTCCTACGATCGCCGAAGCCCGGCGCCTTGACGGCCGCCACCTTCAGCCCGCCGCGCAATTTGTTGACGACGAGCGTGGCGAGTGCCTCGCCCTCGACATCCTCGGCGACGATCAAGAGCGGCCGGGAGCTCTGCACCACCGATTCGAGAACCGGCAGCATCGCCTGGAGACCCGACAGCTTTTTCTCGAAAATGAGGATGTAGACGTTGTCGAGCTCGGCGATCATCTTCTCGGCGTTGGTGACGAAATAGGGCGACAGGTAGCCGCGGTCGAACTGCATGCCCTCGACGACGTCGAGCTCGGTATCGAGGCTCTTGGCTTCTTCGACCGTGATGACGCCCTCATTGCCGACCTTCTGCATCGCGCGGGCGATCATCTCGCCGATGTCGCGCTCGCCATTCGCGGAGATCGTGCCGACCTGGGCGATCTCCTCGTTGGTCGCGATTTTCTTCGAGCGGCTCTGGACGTCGGTGACGACCGCCTCGACAGCGAGATCGATACCGCGCTTCAGATCCATCGGGTTCATCCCGGCCGCCACCGCCTTGGCGCCTTCACGCACGATCGCCTGCGCGAGGAGGGTCGCGGTGGTGGTGCCGTCGCCGGCCTGGTCGCTGGTCTTGGAGGCGACCTCCTTAACCATCTGCGCGCCCATGTTCTCGAACTTGTCGGCGAGCTCGATCTCCTTGGCGACGGTAACGCCGTCCTTGGTGATGCGCGGCGCGCCGAACGATTTGTCGAGGACGACGTTGCGGCCCTTGGGGCCGAGCGTCACCTTGACGGCATTGGCAAGAGTGTCGACGCCGCGCAGCATCCGTTCGCGCGCGTCGCCGTGAAACCTGACTTCCTTCGCAGCCATTTTTTCCTACTCCCTTACGCGGCCTTGCGGGCAGCCGAGGCTTCGATGATCCCCATGATGTCGCTTTCTTTCATGATGATCAGGTCTTCGCCGTCGAGCTTGACCTCGGTGCCCGACCACTTGCCGAACAGCACCCGGTCGCCGGCCTTCACATCCAGCGGCTGGATCTTGCCGTCGTCACCCCGGGCGCCCGGGCCCGCCGATACCACCTCGCCCTCCATCGGCTTTTCCTTTGCCGTGTCGGGAATGATGATACCGCCTGCGGTCTTCTCTTCCGCTTCCACGCGCCGGACCAGCACGCGGTCATGCAACGGACGGAATCCCATTTTAGATCTCCTCGCACGCTTGAATTTGAAATTGGCACTCTCTGAACGAGAGTGCTGCTGAGATAGTCGGGTCGTGGCGGCTTGTCAAGCAAATCGCCGCCAGATTGCCGGGCCGGGCGGGGGCCGCGCCGCCGCATCGGGCACCTCCGGGAACATGGGCAGCAGCCAAGCTTTTGACAACGACACTGCCGCGGCGCACTCTCGCCGGGCTATAATCAGCGATCTGCCATTGACGAGCCGGGATCATGCCGCAAACCATGGATTGGGAAATACCGAGCGAGTTCCAGCCGAAGCCGGAGGATTTCGACTTCGATCTGGACCGCACGCTCGGCGCCGTGCTCGGGCTGCAGGCGACAGTCCCGCAGGATGCCTTCACCGCCGGTACGCTCGGCACCGAGCGCGCCGGCAGCGGGGTCTTGATCCGCCAGGACGGGTTGGTGCTGACGATCGGCTATCTGATCACCGAAGCCGAGTCGATCTGGCTGACCTCGAGCCTCGGTGGCGCGGTTCCGGGGCACATGCTCGGCTACGATTCGGAGACCGGGCTGGGGCTCGTGCAGGCCCTCGGCCGCCTCAGCATCGCACCGATGGAAATCGGCGCGAGACTGCGGGTCGGGGCCGGCGATCACGCTATCCTTGCCGCCGAGGGGGGGCGCCGCCATGCCGTCGCGGCAACCGTGGTTGCCCGCCAGGAATTCGCCGGCTATTGGGAATATCTGCTCGACCGCGCGATCTTCACCGCGCCGGCCCACCCGTTCTGGGGTGGTGCCGCGCTGATCGGCAGCGACGGCAGCCTGATCGGCATCGGTTCGTTGCATGTCCAGCATTCCAACGGCCGCGAGCTGCGTCGCGACGTCAACATGGTGGTCCCCATTGATCTGCTGCCGCCGATCCTCGACGATATCCTGACCTATGGCCGCCCCAACCGGCCGCCGCGCCCCTGGCTCGGTCTCTACGCCGCCGAAGTGGAGGATTCGATCGTCGTCGCCGGGTTGTCCGAGCGGGGGCCGGCGAGCAAGACCGGGCTCAAGCCCGGCGACCGCATCCTCGCGGTGCGCGACGAGCCGATCCAAACCCTCGCCTCGTTCTGGCGCCGGGTGTGGGCAAGCGGCCCGGCCGGCAGCGAGGTGGTGCTCCAGGTGATGCGCGACAAGGAGACGTTGAAGGTGCGCATCCCCTCGGCCGACCGTACCCGGTTGCTCAAGGCGCCCAGGCTGCACTGACCCCGGCGCGGCGCCCTACCGCCCAACGTTGTCGACCAGCGCGGCACACCCGGGAGGCAGATCCGCAACACGCAGCGGTCTCCCCGGCGGCGCGGGTTTGGGATGCCGGGCTTCGGGCTTGAACCACCAATCGAGTTCGGCGCCGCAGCCATCGCCGGCGGGTGGGGCTGGCTGACCATGGCACTCGATCTCGCCCGGCGGGCACGAGAGCCGCACGTGGAAGTGATAGTTGTGGCCCCACAACGGCCGGATGCGTGCTAGCCAACCACGATCCGCGCCGGCTTCCCGGCACAGCGCGCGCTTGATCGCCGGGTTGACGAAAATTCGCGCCACGAGAGGGCTGTGCGCCGCCGCTTCGAGCAGTTTCCGGTGCTCCGGCCGCCAGACCTGCGGGTCGACGTCATCGCCATTCGCGGCGACGACGCTGATCGCGGAAATTTGATCGCGCTCGGCTGCGCTCAGCCGGCGATCCGGCATCGCCGTCAGCCACAGATCGGCATCGAGCCCGATCTGGTGCGAGGCATGCCCGGTCAGCATCGGCCCGCCGCGCGGCTGCCCGATATCGCCGATGAGGAGCCCCGGCCACTGGGCCGTCTGCGCTGCCGTGACGGCAAGCCGTTCGAGAAACCCGATCAGCACCGGGTGGCCCCACGCGCGACCCCGCGACGGCCGCATCACCTGCCAGTTGGGGCCATCGCCCGGCAGCGCCGTCGCGCCGGCAATGCAGCCCCTCGCGTAGCTCCCAATCGCCCGGGCCGATCCGGGGGCCGGGCTCGGCGCCAGCCCGAACACCCGCTTTGCGGCGTCCTGCGGCAGCCGAGCGAGCACCGCGGCGCGGTGCGCGGCCTCCTCCGCGGCGGTATCCTGAGCCCGCGCCGCCGTCGCGCCTCCCGCCACAAGCGCGACGAGGGCACAAATGGCGACCGCCCTTGGCACGCTCCGTTCGGGCGCCGCCCAGTCTCGGCATGATCGCCGGTCTTTTAACCGTTTAGTTACTAATTGCTCGGCAAATACCGGCTGTCGCATCACCGCCCGCCTCATTCCAGCCCATCCCTTCTGTTGTGATCCGCGAGAATATTTTAACGATGCAAGGTGTTGCGCCCCAAAAATCGGCGACCAAACGGATCCTGATCGTCGAGGACAACCCGCTCAACATGAAGCTCCTGCGGGACGTCCTCGAGGCTCATGGTTACGAAACCATTACTACCGGAGAGGGCGGGGCGGCGCTTACCCTCGCCTGCGAGCGCCAGCCCGATCTGATTCTGATGGACCTTCAGCTGCCCGACATCTCAGGATTTGACGCCGTCCGTCAGCTGAAGGACGATGCGTCGACGCGGACCATCCCGGTCGTCGCGGTCACCGCCTTCGCGATGTCCGGCGACGAACGCAAGGCGCTGAACAGCGGGTGCGATGCCTATGTCGCGAAGCCGATCAGCTTGCACAAATTCATCGAGGTGGTGGAACGCTTCATCGGGGAGACGGGCGGGCCGCGCTAGCGGTCTTCCCGCGGCGGTGGCGGCGGAGTAACGTCGGGGCCTGATCAGGATTGGGCGCCTCATGAAGCTCTACGGCTATTTTCGATCCTCCGCCGCGTTTCGCGTCCGCATCGCCCTCAATCTCAAAAAGCTCGATTATGAGAACGCCTTTGTCCACCTGCGCCGGGGCGACCAGACGCAACCCGAGTTTCTCCGGCTCAACCCGCAGGGCCTCGTACCGGCGCTCGAGGTCGATGAGCACCGGCTGATCCAGTCGTTGCCGATCATCGAATACCTCGACGAGATGCATCCCGAGCCGCCGCTGCTGCCGCGCGATGCCGCCGGCCGAGCCCGCGTCCGCGCGCTGGCGGCGATCGTTGCCTGCGACATTCATCCGCTCAACAATTTGCGCGTGCTGCGCTATCTGCACAGGCCGCTCGGGGTTGACCAAGACGCCGTCGAGACCTGGTACAATCATTGGATCGACAGCGGCTTTGGCGCGCTTGAGGGGCTGTTGGCCGGGGATAGAAGGACCGCTGCGTTTTGCCACGGGGAGCGGCCGGGCCTCGCGGATATCGCCCTCGTGCCGCAGGTGGTCAACGCCGAGCGCTACCGGCTCGACCTGGCGCCATACCCGACCATTGCCAGGATTTTCGAGAATTGCATGAAGCTCGACGCCTTTGCCGCCGCCCATCCGGAGCGGCAGCCCGATCGCGAAGCATGACCCGCTTCGGACCGCCACGCCGCAACCTGCCCGGCACGAGGGTCAAGGCGCCCGCCGCCGCGCTGCTCGCTCTCGCGCTCACCGTCGCCCTCCTCAACAGCGGCTGCAGCTCGCTTGCCGCGGATACGCCGATCGGCACCGGCGATCTCGGGCTGATCGAGGACACGATGCGTGAGGTCGAAAAGAGCTATGTCGTTCCGGTGAAGCCCGACCAGCTCGTCAAGGGTGCCCTCAAAGGCATGCTGAGCAAGCTCGATCCGCATTCCGATTACATGACGGAGCAGGAATACCGCGAGCTGATGTCCACCACCAGCGGCCAGTTCGGTGGGGTGGGAATCGAGATTTCGGTCGAAGAAGGGGTGCCGCAGGTCATCTCGGCGATCGACGGCACACCGGCCTCGGCTGCCGGCATCGAGCCCGGCGACCGGATCGTCAAGGCCGACGGCCAGCCGATCATCGGGCTGGATATCGGCGAGGTCGTCCGGCGGTTGCGCGGCAAACCCGGGACCGCGGTCGTGCTGACGATCGCACGGGCCAACCGGCCGGCGTTCGAGCTATCGATCACGCGCGCCATCATTCGTGTCGATTCGGTCAAGTCGGCGATGAAGCCGGGCGGCGTCGGCTATGTCCGGATCAGCACCTTCGACGAGAACACCCCGAACGAACTGCGCACCGCGCTGGCCGGCTTGCGCCGCGAGGCCGGCGGGCGCCTCGCTGGGCTTGCCCTCGATCTGCGCAACGATGCCGGCGGCCTCCTCGACGCCGCGGTCGAGGTCACCAGCGATTTTCTCGACTCCGGCACGGTGGTGACGACGCGCGGGCGCGAGTCCGGTGAAAACCGGGTCTACGATGCGCCGCCCAATGGCGACCTCGTCCGGGGAACGCCTGTGGTGGTGCTGATCAACGGCGCCTCGGCCTCGGCCTCGGAGATCGTCGCCGGCGCGCTGCAGGACAACCGGCGCGCAACGATCCTCGGGACCCACAGCTTCGGCAAGGGATCGGTGCAGAGCATCATCCCGATTGAAGGCCACGGCGCGCTGCGGTTGACGACCGCGCTCTACTACACGCCGTCCGGCCGCTCGATCCAGGGCCATGGCATCGTCCCCGACCGGGTCGTCGCCGTGCCCAAGGACCAGCAGGTCGCCAACGCGGTCATTACCTATGAGAGCGACCTGTTCGGCTCGCTCAAGGCGACCGGCGCGCTGGCCCCGAAGGGCACGCCGGCGAACTCGGCGCCGGTGGGACCGGCGGCGACATCGGCCCCGTCGGCATCAAGCCCTGGGCGGCCGGTCGCCCGGGAGATGGACCACCCGATCAACCCGAAAGTCATCGGCACCGCGCAAGACGCCCAGTTGAGCGCCGCGCTCCAGCTCCTCGGCACCCACCGCGCCGCAGCGCGATAGTCAGGTCCGATTAGCCCCTCTCCCGCACTGCGGGAGAGGGAGGGA
>DATCQF010000375.1:0-1996 GCA_036569735.1 Allostellaceae bacterium
CGTTGGGACGGTGCGCACGAAGACGCTGGTGATGCTGGTCCCGAGCCCGATGCGGGAGGTTTGGGCGGCGCACGCCGCCAGCACCGCGAACTGGTCGCCGCCATGCCCTTCGGCGACCCACGCCGACTCGTAGCCGAGCCCCTCGGCGAGCTTGACGCACTCGACGATCTCAGAGGGGTTGGGTCCGCCGGAGAACGCGATCCCGAGCCTCGCCATCGCTCACCTCCCACCATCCGTGCACGACAACATGCACACATCTTTGGGTGAACCGCATCGGCGCCCCGCGTCCTTCGAGACGCACCCCTGCGGGCCGCTCCTCAGGATGAGGAAAATTGTGTGTGGCATAAAGACTTACCTCATCCTGAGGAGCCGGCAAAGCCGGCGTCTCGGAGGACGCATTGCCGCCCGTCCGAGGTTTTGCGCTGAGCATCCAAGCTGTGATCGTCGGGCATCGGATCACGGCACGCGGTGAAGCGCATTGCGGCCGGCGGTACCTTCGGCGAAAACTGGGCGAACCGACGCGGCTATCGAATGGTTTTGGCATGTCGTTATTGGCGGGGCTTGAGGTCGTGCAGATCGGCGACGGGCTGGCCGCCGCCGTGTGCGGGCGCCTCTTCGCCGATGTCGGCGCCCGGGTTACCTGCATAGACCCGGACGATGCGACGCCGCTCGCGCGCCACCTCAACCATGACAAGCGGGTCCTCGCCAACGATCAGGTCGCGGCGCGGGATGCCATTGCAAGCGCCGACCTCGTCGTTTGCGAAGGCCGCCCGCGGGATCTTCGCACCCGGCAATACGACCCCGACACGCTGCGCCGGATCAATCGCGCGGCGGTGCTCGTCACGATTGCGCCGTTCGGCCAGACCGGACCGCAGGCCAACGACCCGGCGAGCGACCTGACCCTGTTGTTCGCCAGCGGGATCGCCCGGATGCTGACCGGGCAGGTCGACGATCTCGGCGAGGCGCCGATCCGTCCGGTCGGCGAACAATCCGCCTTCCTCGGCGGCATCGCCGCCGCCTGCGCCGGCATGCACGCGGTGATGGCGGCCGAGCCCGGCGTTATCGACGTGTCGGTCCAGGAGGCGCTGGCGACCGTGGCGATTACCGAACTGGCGCGCGCCGGCCTCACCGGCAAAAGCTGGTCGCGCAAACGCCTCGCCGACGGCAATGGGGCCACGGTCTGCATCCTGCCGGCGCGCGACGGCTTTACCGCGATCTCGCCGCGCGACGACCATCAGTGGGCCTTCTGGCTGGAGGTCATGGGGTCGCCCGATTGGGGACGCGACCCGCGCTTTGCCACCAAACCCGACCGGGTCGCCAACTGGGATGCGCTGCACGCGCTGATGTCGGCGTGGAGCCGCGGCCACGACAAGCAGGCGATAGCCGACATGGCGCAGGCCGCGCATGTGCCCAGCTTTCCGCTGCGCGAGCCGGTGGAACAGCTCGGGTCTCCCCAGCTCGCGCATCGTAACTTCTACCGGGAGTTCGAGATCGGCGGGCGGACGGTCAAGGCCCCCGGACCGCCCTTCGGGCTGCGCATCGCTAAGCCCCAACATGCCCCGGCTGAGCACGGCGAGGCCACGGGGCCGATGCCGCTGGCCGGGGTTCGGGTGCTCGATTTCAGCTGGGTCATCGCCGGCCCGACGGCGACGCGCTATCTCGCGGCGATGGGCGCGGAGGTGATCAAGGTCGAGGCGCCGGGCCGCGGCGACCCGGGACGCACCTCGGAGTTGCACACTGTGGTGGGGCAGGCCAAACGCGGCATCGTCCTCGACCTGAAGAACCCGCAGGCGGTGGCGCTCGCCCGCGCGCTGGCCGCGAAATCCGATGTTCTGGTCGAAAACTTCGCGACCGGCGTGATGGACCGCCTCGGTCTCGGCGCCGATGCGCTGGCCGCGCTCAACCCCAATCTCGTCTACGTCTCGGCGTCGGGGCTCGGGCGCACCGGGCCGGAGGCGCGCGCCGTCGCCTACGGCACGATCTTGCAGTGCTATGC
>DATCQF010000376.1:0-3752 GCA_036569735.1 Allostellaceae bacterium
AGCATGCCGCGCTGCACTTCGGCGGCGCAGCGCACCGCGTCGACGACGCTGGCGAATTCGACCAGCAGCCCATCGCCGGTGGTCTTGACGATGCGGCCGCGATGCTCGGCGATCTTGGGGTCGACGAGGGCGCGACGATGCGCCTTGAGGCGCTCGAGCGTACCTTCCTCGTCCCTCCCCATCAGGCGCGAATAGCCGGCCACATCGGCGGCGAGGATCGCGGCAAGTCGGCGGGTCGCGGCCATCGCTCGGGCAGCCCCCTCAGCCGGGAAGGTCCGGTGGTTCCCTTATACCGCCAACCCCGCGCCGCGCGACAGGGCGGAAGCGAGGTAGCCTCATTCCTCTGGCATCCCGGCCTTGCGCAGACCGGCGAAAAAAGTGCTTTCGAACAAGGCGCGGATTTTCGGCGCTCCCCCGGCATATGACGAGACGGCCCGATAGTGGGCGATGCTCGCATAGCGATCGTCGGGGCTCAGCCTGCGGGCTTCTGCGAGTTCGGTGGCGGCGCGTTCGCTGTCGCCTTTGAGGCCGTAGGTGGCGGCGAGTGCGGCGCGAAACATAGGATGATCCGGATTGCCATTGCGTGCGTTTTCGAGCCAGATGATCGCCTCGTCGATGCGCGCTTGCAGCAGATGCACGCGCCCGATCTCGTGATACCAAACGCTGATCGCGGGATCGCGAGGACTGAGGCGGATGGCTTGCTCGACGAGTGGGATCGTCTCCTCGATCGATCCCGTGCGGAGCTTGCACTGGCCAAGAGCGTGTAATGCGCCGACCCAGTTGCGATTGGAGGCGAGCACTGTCTCGTATTCCGGAATGGCCTCCTCGCACCGCTGCTGCGCGCGCCGCACCTGTCCTTTCGCCATATGCACAAGCGCGCTGAGCGGCGATGCCGCCACGGCTTGCCCGGCGAGCCCTTCCGCACGGGCGATGTCGGCCGCGGCCGAGTCGGCCATTCCACTCAGCACGCGGCCTGTGAGCACGAGCGCCAAATAGCTCCGCGCCTCGGCGGAATGCGGATCGAGCGCCAATGCCCGCTCGTACAGGCTAATTGCCTCCACAAAGCCGTGAGGCGTCTGCGGCTTCAACCCTGCGGCGCGTCCCCGAAGAATGTAGTCGAGCGCGTTGGGATTATCGGTCGGCCGGGCCGCCTCGGCGCCGACCAGCTCAAGGTTAAGCGTTACCGCGATCCGGCTCGTGATCTCGTCTTGCAGGGCGAACAGGTCGCTCGTATCGCGGTCAAAGCGCTCGGCCCACAGATGCGCATCGGTCTCGGCGTCAATTAGCTGGGCGTTGACGCGGACCCGGTTGCCCGACCGCCGGACGCTGCCCTCCAGCACATAGCGGACGCCCAACTCGCGGCCGATCTGCTTCGCGTTGACCGGCGTGTTCCTGTACGTGAACGCGGTATTGCGCGAGATCACGAAACTGTGCGCGATCCGCGACAGATCGGTCGTCAGATCCTCGGTGATCCCGTCGGCAAAATATTGCTGCTCGGGGTCGTTGCTCAGATTGGCAAAGGGCAAGACAACGATCGACAGGCGTGGCGTGACGGCGGGCTGCGCGGCCGACGCCGCGGGCGGTGCGCTTGCTGCCGGCAGAGCTGCGATGGAGGCGGGGCGCAGCGCGTAGATATGCACCGGGCGCGCGATGTTCTTGACGCTCTGCTCGCCCAGATCGTCGAGCGGGTAGGGCAGCCGGTCGCGGATCTGGTCGTGCACCGTGCCCGAGATGCAGATGCCGCCGGGCTCGGCCAGCGCTTCGAGCCGCGCCGCGACATTGACCCCGTCGCCGAAGATGTCGCCCTCGTCGATGATGATGTCGCCGAGATTGACGCCGATGCGAAACCGGATGCGGCTTTCCTCGGCCAGCTCCGCGTCGCGGTCGAGCATGCCGCGCTGCACTTCGGCGGCGCAGCGCACCGCATCGACGACGCTGGCGAACTCGACCAGCATCCCGTCGCCGGTGGTCTTGACGATGCGGCCGCGATGCTCGGCGATCTTGGGATCGACGAGGGCGCGGCGATGCGCCTTGAGGCGGTCGAGGGTGCCTTCCTCGTCCCTCCCCATCAGGCGCGAATAACCCGCCACATCGGCGGCGAGGATCGCGGCAAGTCGGCGGGTCGCAGCCATCGCTCGGGCAGCCCCCTTGGCCGGGAAGGTCCGGTGGTTCCTTATACCGCCAACCCCGCGCCGCGCGACAGGGCCGAAGCGTGGCAGCCTCATTCCTCCGGCACGCCAGCCTTTCGCAGCCCGGCGAAATACGTTGCTTCGAACAGGGCCTGGATCTCCGGCACCCAGAAAGCTTCGACGGCCTTCAATCGGGCGATGCTCGAATAACGACCGTCGGCGCTCAGCTTGCGGGCCTCGGCGAGTTCGGCGGTCGCGCGTTCGGTCATACCATTGAGGGCATAGGCGGCGGTGAGCCGGGCGTGAACCAACGGGCAATGCCGGACTGGCGCTGCGCGCCTTTTCGAGCCAGAGGATCGCCTCGTCCGTGCGCGATTGCAGCAGGTGCGCTTGCCCAATCCGGGAATACCACGCTCCGACGCCAGGATCGCGGGGACTGAGACGGATGGCTTGTTCCTCCAGCGGAATCGCCTCGTCTATTTGTCCCATGTAGATCTTGCACCTGCCGATATGGGCTAATGCGGCGACCCAGTTGCGATCGGATGCGAGCGCCGCCTCGTACTCCGGAATGGCGTCCTCGCATCGGTTTTGTGAGCGCAGGAGCTGACCTTTGGCAAAATGCGCCAGCGGGTTGCGCGGCGACGCTGCCAAGGCTTGCCCGATCAGCCCTTCCGCGCGGGCGATATCGGCAACGGCCGCATCGGTCATTTGATCCAGCACGCGGCCGGCAAGCGCACTCGCCAAATAGCCCTGCGCCTGGACTGAAAGCGGGTCGAGCGCCAAGGCGCGCTCGTAAAGGCTGATCTGCTCCGCATATCTGTCACGTGATGGCGGCTTCGATCCTGCGGCGCGACCCCGGAAAATGCAGTCCAGCGCGTCCGGATTCTCCGTTGGTCGGGCGGCCTCCGCAGCGACCAGTTCAAGGTTCAGCTCGACCGCGATCCGGCTGGTGATCTCGTCCTGCAGGGCGAACAGGTCGCTGGTGTCGCCAGAGAACCTGTCGGCCCACAAATGCGCGTCGGTTTCGGCATCGATTAGCTGGGCAGTGACGCGCACCCGGCTTCCCGAGCGCTGGACGCTTCCTTCCAGCACATAGCGCACCCCTTCGTGGCCGATCTGTTTCGTGTCGACCGGCTTGCCCCGATAGGTGAACGCGGTGTTGCGCGAGATCACGAAACTGCCTTCGATCCGCGACAGATCGGTTGTCAGGTCTTCGGTGATCCCGTCGGCGAAATATTGCTGCTCCCGGTCGTCGCTGAGATTGGCGAACGACAGCACGACGATCGACAGGCGTGGTGCCATGGCGGGCTGTGCGATGGGCGCGCCGGTCGGGGTGCTCGATGCCGGCAGACCGGCGATGGAGGCGGAGCGCAGCGCGTAGATGCGCACCGGCCGCGCGATGTTCTTGACGCTCTGCTCGCCCAGATCGTCGAGCGGGTAGGGCAGCCGGTCGCCGACATGGTCGCGCACCGTGCCCGAGATGCAGATGCCGCCCGGCTCGGCCAGCGCTTCGAGGCGCGCCGCGACATTGACCCCGTCGCCGAAGATGTCGCCCTCGTCGATGATGATGTCGCCGAGATTGACGCCGATGCGAAACCGGATGCGGCTTTCCTCGGCCAGCTC